>NZ_JAHHPR010000344.1:0-3293 GCF_024606255.1 Endozoicomonas sp. SESOKO3 | reverse complement strand
GTTTTGTTCTGTCCAACGGTCACGGCTCCATGCTGCTTTACTCTTTGCTGCATTTGAGCGGTTACGATGTGTCTGTTGAAGACCTCAAGAACTTCCGTCAGTTGCACTCCAAAACCGCAGGCCACCCTGAGTACGGTTACGCTCCGGGCATCGAGACTACTACCGGTCCTCTGGGTCAGGGTATTGCCAATGCCGTGGGTATGGCAGTTGCCGAAAAGACTTTGGCGGCTCAGTTCAACCGGGAAGGTCACAACATTGTTGACCACCACACCTATGTCTTCATGGGTGATGGCTGCATGATGGAAGGTATTTCCCATGAGGTGTGCTCTCTGGCAGGCACTCTGGAGCTGGGTAAACTGATCGTTTTCTACGACGACAATGGTATCTCCATTGATGGCGAAGTAGAAGGCTGGTTCACCGACGACACCGTGCAGCGTTTCGAAGCCTACAACTGGCACGTTGTTCCAAATGTTGACGGTCATGACCCTGAAGCAATACGTGTTGCTATCGAAGCAGGCCGTGCGGAAAAAACCAAACCTACTCTGATCTGCTGCAAGACTGTCATCGGTTTTGGTTCTCCCAACAAGGAAGGCAAGGAAGAGTGTCATGGTGCCCCCCTGGGTGACGAAGAGATCAAATTAACCCGTGAGCGTCTGGGTTGGGAACATCCTGCTTTTGAAATCCCGTCCGACATCTACAGCCATTGGGATGCCAAAGAAACCGGTACCGCTAAAGAAACCGTATGGAACGAAAAGTTTGCTGCTTACCAGTCTGCTCACCCTGAACTGGCGGCTGAATTTGTTCGTCGTCAGAAAGGCGAACTCCCTGCTGACTTCTCTGCCAAGGCAGATGACTTCATTAAGTCCTGTCAGGCAGAAGGCGAGAAAGTCGCCAGTCGTAAGGCTTCCCAGAACACCCTGAATGCTTTTGGTCCGCTGTTGCCAGAACTGCTGGGTGGTTCTGCTGATCTGGCGGGCTCCAACCTGACTCTGTGGAGTGGTTCCAAAGGCGTTAAGCCTGCTGACGCCACTGGTAACTACGTGTTCTACGGCGTCCGTGAATTCGGCATGACCGCCATGATGAACGGTATCGCCTTGCACGGTGGTTTCGTACCTTACGGTGCAACCTTCCTGGTCTTCATGGAATACGCCTGTAACGCTGTGCGCATGGCGGCTCTGATGAAGCAGCGCAGTATTCTGGTTTATACTCACGACTCTATTGGTCTGGGTGAAGACGGTCCCACACACCAGCCAGTAGAACAGATTGCCAGCCTGCGCCTGACGCCTAACGTGAATGCATGGCGTCCTTGTGACACCGTTGAATCGGCGGTGGCCTGGAAACATGCGATCGAGCGTGAAGATGGCCCCACTGCACTGATCTTCTCCCGTCAGGGTCTGCCCTGTATGCACCGGGAAGCTGATCAGGTAGTGGACATTGCCCGTGGTGGTTATGTACTGAAGGATTGCGAAGGTACTCCTGAACTGATCCTGATTGCTACCGGTTCTGAAGTGGAACTGGCCATGAACGCTGAAGCTGCCCTGACCGCTCAGGGCCGTAAGGTCCGCGTTGTATCCATGCCATCCACTGAGGTTTTCGATGCTCAGGATGCGCAATACAAACAGATGGTTTTGCCTCTTGAAGTCCCTGCCCGTATCGCGATTGAAGCCGCTGCGGCTGACTTCTGGTACAAGTACGTTGGCCTGGACGGACGGGTCATCGGCATGACCACTTTCGGTGAGTCTGCACCGGCCGGTGATCTCTTTCCATACTTTGGGTTTACTGTAGAAAATATTGTTGCTGCCGCTGAAGAGATTCTGGACTGATAGCAACAACAGGGAACCTGACGCCCTGAATGGCTTTTAAAAGCCTGCGAAAAAACGGCAGATGATTGATATCAACTGCCGTTTTTTAATTCTATCTATAAGAAGAGATATGTCGTTTTAATTCTGGAACCTTAAACCAGGTTTGACTGCCATTAAAAATGGATCGAGATAAATAGGTTTTCAATTGTTCAATATTTTCAATGGTTAATTTTTCCATAAAAGCTTGTTTTTTTGGTCCGGTTTTTCCCGGAAATAAATGTGAAGCCAGATCCTTTAAAACTGAGGGATTATCAGAGAAAATGATATTGAGAAGTCTCTTCTGAGAGTAATCTAATTCTTTATTTATGTCATCAAGCGTTGCGGGTGCACAATTTGCACGACGAACTTCGCGGAGCGTTTCCAAGATCTCACCAATTTCATCATCAAGCTCTGATGGCAGTATAATCTCTTTTTGCATTGTTCTGGCTGATCTTTTTTCTTCGGTGTGTAAACCTTTTTGATTCAGGTTTTTAACTCTGTTGATTATTTTGTTTTTTTGTTTTTCGGTTGCTATTTCTACGTCTGACTTGCTGAAGTCTATTTCAGAGTCTTGCTTGTTTTTATCGTAATCGAATAGCAGCTCTTCCCCCGGTTTTATATCGCTTATAGCGACAACCACTAGCTGAAGACTGTCCTGATTCCCCCATTCTACCGTATCACTGCCTGAACAGCGGATCATGACATTGGGTTCCTTGGAGTGATTCAGGAATCGGATATCCTTCTTACCGTCACGGCCAATTTCAATGGCCGGTCTGCCAGATTTTGCAATAAAAGCACCCGACCAGGCGACATAGGAGTCGTTTTCCGGGAAATCGATCTTATTGCCCATATTCTTCATCGTAAAGACATGGTATTTGCCGGTATGACAATTACGGATTCTGTACACCAGTGGTCCATCGTAGTGACATACTTCCTCATCTTTTTTAAAGCTCCGGGTAGCAATGACACCGGTACCGTGTACCACGCCTTCAGTCGAAGTTTTGATACCGGGAGTGGATGATTCAGTCCCTGGCGATGTTGGTGTCGATGCTCTTTCTGAAGCCGGAGATTCAGGGGAATACATTGCTCCTTGTTCATCAGCAGCAGGATTTCCAGCATTCTGAGTAAAACGGTGAAGTTCAGAGGATATCAAGTCTCTGAAAGATGACAGACTTTTTATAATTGTTGAATAATTTTCACCGGGAACTACCCTGATCCTTCTGGCTTTTAAAAGATCCATTGAATGTTTAAATATCGTCTCCGTCGCATCAAAACAACCATGCTTGCAACTGGATGGCAGAGATTTCTCGGCTACCTCGCTTTCTTCAACTTGCCGTAAGCATGATTTTTTTGCCGGGGGTGCAGCCGTGTCTACTTCGTCAAATCGACGTAACCTTGGCATTTGGCCAAGCCCAGATCCAGTGGGTTGCATTGTCATATCCTCCATGGTTC
>NZ_JAHHPR010000343.1:0-6892 GCF_024606255.1 Endozoicomonas sp. SESOKO3 | reverse complement strand
ATTCAATGTTCCAAAGCCTGTCCCACTCCTTATCCCACTCTGGTAACGCATCAGGAAACCCGATCATCATTAACCAGAGTAATATCAGTGAATGGCTGAATCCGATTGCCATTGCCCCGGAAGGTTATGCAGTCCCAAACACCTTTCTGTTGGAACAAGTTCGGGCGGGTGGTGAAGTCACTGTGACATCTCCCCTCACCGAGGCGCTCTGGTTTTGTTTACTGGGTTCACTGCAGACAATTCGCGAGACCACAGGTCTGGAGTCCCGACTTCGGGTTGCCCATACCAATCAGCAGCCGGAAGCCCTGGGATTGGCAGAAAACGATGAGCACTCAATTGGAATTCACGCCGACTTTATTACCGTCACGTATCAGCAAACCGCTCAGGCCAGTCATTGGATCAATCGCCAGCAAGCACCTTTGGTGATTCAGGTCAATGAACAGACCAGCCTCAGTCAGCTATTTGATAATATCCATATCATCTCAGAACAAAAGGCACATTTTGAACGACGTCAGAGTCAGTTGCAGAAAGCATTAACCTCTGGCAAGCCGGTTGTACTGAGGGGGCTGGAAAGTAACCCAATACTTCAGCAGCTTCTGGAACCTCTGGCTGTCGGGCAACCACTGTTGGTCAATGGTCAATTACAGACCTACCCGAAAGCTCATGTCACCCTACTCTGGCCAGAGTCTGCAAAAAGCCCGTCTTCGGTATGGAGTTCGATGATCGCCACGGGTAAGCCGTGTCCTGCGATTGATATCTGGGATATCAGTGGGGACAGGCATGATATCCCCCGGACTGAGCTGCCAGAACAAGCACTTCACATACTGTACGAAGCGTTTAAAACGGTACCTCCCCACCTTTGTAACCCTCTGCCTGAAATGACCGAAGGGTTGTTAAATAACCTGATACTCGCTGCCCGGCGAGCACAGCAGGTTGACCAGTCCCCACAGCTCCTGCCCCGTCACTGGCGCAAGGGCATCAACAGCGTCATCACCCATGGTACCCGGCAGAATCAGTCAGTGCGGGATTTTATGAAAGTGGCCTGTTGGCAGTTAATGCCCGATGATGTTCAAACCGCCTCGGCAGACCCGGATCGGTTAAATGCCATCATCAATAGTGCCCTGCGGTTGGATAGAGAATTTGTGAAGCAGAACCTTTGGCCACTGGCCAGAGCCTTTGAGCCATCATTATTTAATGAAGAATTACAACTGTCTTATGCAAGTCCATTTTCACGGGCGACTGAAAAAGAATCTCTGGACAGACTCTGTGCCATGATCGTGGCCCAAGCGCCTGAACAGCAACGAGCGGCAATAGCGTATCAGTTGGCAGTCGATCCGGCAGCAACAGAGCCATATCAACATTTAGCTATCAGGCCATCAGGACAGATTAAACGTGTGGAAGATGCACTGACTTCTGGCTGGCACTTACCTTTGCCATCAGGGCAAACCCGATCCGATACTATTCTCGCTCTGACCACCGATTGTTTTTATATTGCCAGAACAGCAAATTCTGAAGCAGCAGGCATTGAATACATAGCAAATCGACTGTCTGAATCACTGGAATGGACGGGCTCCACCGATAAACCCTTGTTAGCACTGGCTCGGGATCTTTATCACGGCGAGATGAGTCAGCAGGATCGTGAAAGCCGTCGATTATCCCGACTCCATGATCGACTTGTGGACTCTCCCGTTATATTCCTGCAGGGGGAAACCGGCACCGGGAAAAGTTATTTTTCTGCCAGAATGGCGAAGGCTTCAGGACAGGCTTCGGTGATTTCCCTTGGGCCTTCTGACAGCGAACAGACTCTGATGAAACGCTGGCAATGGCATAAACATGGTGATAGCGATCGCTCTATGGAACTGCAAAACCGGGCGCTGATGGAATGGGCCAGGACATCACACGACAATGACGGAGAATATGTCACCCTGATTCTGGATGAAGCCAACCTGGCCAAAACCGGACTGCTGGCGTCTTTGAACGGCTTATGGGAACCGAAAGAACCCTGCATTTATGTCAGTGGGCACCCTGTCAAGGTCAGCTCTAAACACCGGGTGATTCTCACCGGCAATCCGGATTATTACGCCGGACGCCAGCTGGACCCGGCCCTGAAAGAGAAACTGCCCAGAGCTTATTATCCCCGCCTAGACCGTGCTTTCCTTAGCGACAGAGTGGTAGAACCGGCTCTGGCCAGGCAGTTACAACGGCATTTGCCGGAGCCTCAAATAAACGACATTGCACACAGTGCCACCGAATGTGTGATGACGCTGTGGCAATATTATCAGGAACTGTTGCCAGAGCACGAGTTTACCCCCAGGGATTTGACCGATATCTGCAGTTGGTTGGGTTGGTATCTGGATCGTGCGCTGCGCGTAAACGACACTGTTACGGGTAGACAAATAAACGGTTTGATCCAGCAAAGTTTTCAGGATGTGCTGGGTCCCGAAATCAGCGAAACTTATCAGGATGCCCTGACAGCTCTGGAGATCTGGTTTGCTGCTCGTTACGAACCGGACAACACACTGAGCGACAAAGTTCGTAACCAGACCACCCTGTACCCTATAAAGCAGGCCTTCAAAGAATTCACCGAAAAAACCCGACCTGACTTTGATACTTCCGGATCAGCAGTCCATCAGCTGGTGCAAAGACTTGGACAGGATTTGAGCCGCTGTCAGCAGGCTTACCATCTTGACAGGAAACACGACGGCCGTCAGGCGACGCTGATTGAAGGCCCGGCTGGACGGGGTAAGGATGCCACTCTGAATCTGGTGATTGAAAGCGTCAAACGGCAGGCTGAGCAACGGGGAGAATCCATGCCAGAGGTCTTTCTCCTGAATGCCTGTGATTGCTCCTGGGACAAAGTGTGTGAAAAGATCCAGACGGCAAAAGTGCATGGCGTAATCGTGGTCATCTCAGAAATGAATCTGATCGACAGCCAGCACCTGGAAGGTGAGTTGAATGATATTCTGGCCGGTGATGCTCATCCCGGATTTCACCTGTTTGCCACCATCAACCCACCCAAGTACAGCGGGCGAAAACCCTTATCACCGGCGCTCAAAGGCCGTTTCCGGCATTTACCCATCCGGCAGTACAACCCGGCAGAGTTGCAGGCCATTGCAGAGAAAGTGTTGCCAGACAACCCGCAGGGGAAAATCCTGGCTGAACAGCTGACTAAAAAACATTGTCTTTTGAGGGCCTGCCTGCAGCAGAAAAAACTGCCGTTGCAGCCGACCAGTCTTGATTTACAGAATGTGGCCAGGGCCGTCATCCGAGGGGGCGATTTTACCGAAGAAGGGCTTCATCAATGCCTCAATCAGCACTACCGGCTTTATCTGATGGCTGCAAAGATATCGTTGGAGAAACTGCCCGAGTCATCGGCTCTTGCCGTGAGTAAAGACGAGCTTGATTCTGGACTTTGCAAGTGGTTCAGCCAAACGGTATCGGGCAAGGATCGTCCATGGTTAATACGACGCAGTGATCTCAACAGTATCGATGAAAAACGACATGAAATTCGTATCAACACTCGTCTGAGTGACGAGGAAGCCAGAACAGAAATTATCAAGAGGGTGGCTCAAGCCAGGTGGCAGGCATCCGGTCTTTCCCTGAAGCCGGATCTGTCGGACGATATACTTACCCAGGCACTTTACCGACACTGGCAGCAGCGCTGGTTTGATCATGAGTTCGGCCAGACGGGAGTCGAAGCCAGTGACGTATTTTTCCTGACGGAAGAAGAGGAAGAAACGCTGAAAATATCAGCTAACCAGACTTATCTCCGGGAGGCTGATGCGCGAATAAGTGCATGGAACTTCGGCGCGGTTCAATTGTGGCCTGCGTTCTGGCATCAGCTGAGTGATCTGCTGAACCATCTGGTTGACGATTATATTAACGAAGCGTCAGCGGTTGACACTGATAACGCCCCTGAACAATACATCCCCGAAGTCCTCGAGAAAGAGGCTCCGGCATTGGACCAGGAAACCGGCTATGAGAGCGAGGAAAAACCAAAAATTAACGACTATGTAATTTTTGATTGGCCGAACCATTTTCCCGGGATTTATCGGTGGTGGGCAGAGGATGTTTATGTGTCTGCTGAGGGCCATATCAAACTGATCAATATTAATGATCGATACATGCTGGGGGCGGAAGTCCTCGTACCTGCCCAGTTGCCAGGACGTGACCAGGAACTGACATTAGCCAGAGATCAAACGCTGGCGACCCTGAATATCTCATCCCACAATGGTCAATATACATTGCCCAGCCTGACGGCTAACGACTATATCGTGGCCCTGCGCATAGAATCCGGTTTATCATTTACCTTGGTCAGGGATCGCTATACCGGGCTACACACACTGTCTATTCCAGAAGCCAGACCCCAACAGTGTATTCAGGTTGCTTATGTCGTAGAACCCGCAGATGCGGACAAAAAAACACCTGCCAGAGAAGTCCGACCAGCACATACAACACGTTTTGACGCCCGCTGTTCGGAAGGTACGAAAGCAGTACTGAAGAGTCTGTTTGAGACCATTGGCCAACAACCAACTGAGCTACAGGTGCCTTTGGAGGCAATACAAAACGCTAAAAACACGGTGCAACGCATTAAGGCGATCGCGAACTATTGCCGAACGTTTTCTGGTAATGCTCAACCAGAGAGTAGTGGCAATTTCTTTAAATTCCTCGTCACACAGCGGCAAGGGAGCTGCCGCCATCGTGTACCTGTGTTTATCGCTTTTTGCCGTTATTTTGGCATTCCATGTCGGCAAATTTCTAACCGTACCCACGCCTTTGCAGAGTGTTCTGTGGATAGAGGCCAAACCTGGGTGTCAGTCGATTTGGGCGGTGCCCCTGTCGAGGCAACAGAAATTCTATCTGACTTCCAGCTCTCCAGAAGGGTCAGTGGCTCCGGCACCCAGTCAAAGAAGATCAGGGATCTCCTGAAAGGGGCTGATTTAGCACAACAGCAAGCTCTGGCTGAGGCCAGTGGTATCAGCCTTGAGGAATTGAACAACGCGCTTGAGACAGACAGCTCATTGCCAAAAATCAAACCAAGTACTTACCTGATGATAAGGAGACTGTGGGAGAGAGGAGATTTACCCGGTTTTTCCGTGGGTGTCTCAATGTTACTGGAGGCAGAAACATTGAGCTATCGTGAGAAGCAATTGATCGGTACTGTGCTTGAGCGTAACAGCCCTGTCTGTAGACCGATGTCGAAGGTAGTAACACAAATACTGGCCAATAGTGATGAAGACCAGGTTACTGAACCACTCAAGTCATTGCATTCAAAAAGGGTTGTCCAAAGCGGAGAAAGAAACAGTGCTCTGCAGTGGTTGAGTTCAATAGCGGATATATTGACAGAGAGTGACTTGACCAGGCCCTCGGTTATTCGCTTTGCCCATAAAGCCCTGGAATCTGGTTGGCTGGATCCACTGCCGACTTATCAAAGGCTTATCATTGAGGCCATTCAACACCATGAGCTGTTGTCGCGTCTGGAAAGCATTGATGAACTGAAGGTTAAAGCCACCCATTGCCTGAAAATGTGGTACACGGGACTATTGTCCAAGGAAAAAAATAGCCAGATATGGCGATCAGCTTATCGGCGCTACCAATGGGAAATAAGTAATGCCTTTTTCGTCACTCATTGTCATGATGGGTTTTCGCCACTCCTTGAAGATAAAATGCTCCGCTCCTCTTTGCAGAGCACCTGGACAGACGAACCTGAGGGTATTCCCAATATAGAGCGAATGTTAGTGCACCATCCCGCGTTTGTGCAGTCAAACTCGGGCAAGGCGAACCACCGTCCGGTGATTATCCTGGGGCCACCTTTCTGGTTCTGCAGAGAAATGAATGAAAAGGTCGAAGCTCTGCTTAAAAGAAAAGTTGAGGATAGCCCGTCTCTGAAGCCGTTATTGGAAAAAATCAAACCAGAGTCCCTCGAAGCATCCGATGAGGACAAAAGACTTTTAGATAGTTTAAAACAGAAATGCGAGAAAGCGATTCAGCAGGCCTTCTGTCATTACCTGTATGAAGTGACACACTCGAAAGGCGGTTGTTTAACGTATTGTTGGGGCGATGTTGACGTATACAAGTATGGCGCCCACGATCCATCCTCAGCAGGTGAGCTGTATACCATGATGTTTGAAATTTGTAGCTCTCCCCGTTTTCAGAACTCATTTAACGATGACTACTTAAGGGAGGCACAAAACGCCAGTGACGCTCTCATACTTACATCCAATGATTTGACAATGATTGTCGAAGAGTTTTTGAACAGCATGAATTTGAATTCGTTGTGTGAGTCGTTGGATACGTGACTTTCCTTAATAGTGACGGCTCACTGTCCAAACAGAACTTTTGTCCTACCTGAAGGTCAAATCATTCAAGAGTTTCAATGCAGTACTTCAGATCACAGAAGGGAGGTTGGCTATGGATGGTCGGATTAGTGAACAATCAAGTGGGCCTGTGCTTAATACGGGTGTGTCGGCAGCAAGGGAAGCAAAGCTGGCTCCACCGGCAAAGATTGAAGCTATCTGCTCTGGTGTCACTTCCAAACTCAATAGATCGTCGCTTTCGATGACGTTGCCTGACAGGGCGAGAACCGTATCCTCGACGGATTCCTCGCTTCCCGGAGCCTCTCATTCTTTCGATTTTCGTTTTGTCGCCAGTGATGATGAAGTTCGGCAGCTTTTAGTGGCCCAAACCGGTGCTGAACATCGGGATGTCACCCTTATTTCCCACCCCGACGACCTCTCACAGGCTAATCTGGTGAGCCGGTTGAGCATTTCTGAAGATGGTTGCCACACTCTGCGTTCAGGGAAGCTGTTTGAAGGGTCACAGCCACTCACTCTGGTAATGGATATCCGCAAGCTCACCAGTGAGGAGCTGCCAAAATTTAACGATCTGCTGG
>NZ_JAHHPR010000342.1:0-16467 GCF_024606255.1 Endozoicomonas sp. SESOKO3 | reverse complement strand
GAAGCAGAAATTTTTATCCTCAATTTCTTGCAATCCTCGCTACGGACGCTTAAGTACGACAGGCTGCTAGCGTTTTCTATCAGACAAGGAGGGCGAAGTGGGTTTCATTGGCACAAGTTGTTTAGTGAGATTTTGATGCAGTTTTACCGCTTTTCCATAGCATTTGTTCTTTGCCTGCTAGCTATGTCGGTTATGCCGTTATGTCATTCCTCAACCCTCATTGACTGGCATCATTCCGATGGTGACAAGCTCCGGGTTGAAATCAATAATGGCACAGATCCCCAAAGTGTGAGTCATTGGCAACTGAGTTTGTTACTTCCGGAAAGTTTCGATGACCAGAACAGCATGCTTTGCTTCAAGACACCTGTGGTGTCAGCAGACTCGGGCAGTATCGCAATAATGATAACAAACAACCCGGGCGACTACTGCTATCAACTGGTGATATTGAACAGGAAACAAACGACCGTTTTCCAGCAGACCTCTAAAAATGGCACACTTGTTCGCTTGAAATCCACGACGGCAGACAGGCCAGAACTGGCTTATGTGGGCCCCCATCAACTCCTGAACAACAAAACCCATACTACTCCACTCACCCTTCTGACCTATCCCGACAATATAACAGACAGCGGTCTGGAAGCCGGTCAAACCCGGAATAACACAGTAACATTGGCCGGAGACAAGCTGGCTGGCAACGCTGATTTCCCCGGAGGCGGCAACGGGGGCTTCTTCTATTCGTTTCCCCCTCCACCCCGGGGAGGTAGAGGTGGCTGGCCATCAGGATTATTCGAAATCGATCTGCTTGTCCTGAAGCCCGTCATTACATGGCTGATGTCCGCAGGCAAGGATTCTATCTCGTTTGAGGCACAGCCATCCCCGGCGCGTTTGAAGATTACACGCGTTAATGCCGATGGCTCTTCCAGTGAAGCCGTTATATCTGTTAGTTGGCTTGATTTCCTGAGTATTGAGCAACTGACCGATGTTCATTTCTGGAACACCCTCTTCCAGCGTGCCTCCAGCTCTTGCCCGCTCAGCGAGAACCTTCAGTGGCAGCTTGGCTGTTTAAAACTATTTCTTGAGCGCACAGCGTTGAAGACACATCATGCTGGTGGCTTAAAAGCGGGTAATGAAGATGGTGAACACTCTGACAGGCTGCCAGACAGAGAATCAAAGGACGAAAATAACGATCATCAAAAAGAGCAAAAATTTGAACCTGAAGATCAGGAAAGCAGATCACCGGGAGAAAGCGATAAAGACACGGGTGGTGGAGATAAGAGAAAAGACGACAATGGAGAGGAGAGCGAAAAGAATGCTCCGACTCAAGACCTTCAGGAACTTGCGAACCAACTTATAGCGATCATTGAAAGCGACCATCCCGATGCCGCTTTGTTGCTGAGACAAATAATGGATGAGCTAGACATGCCTCATCGATTGCAGCTTCTGGAAACGACAGGCACCAACAACAGAGGTCATTCTGTCACGCCTCTTGAGGCGGCACTGGAACTGCAGCGTTCTTTCAAAGAAAATTCATCGCGCAACTGTTTTATCAAACAGCTGATAGAAGCCACAAGCAATAAAACACGGACCTTGAATGACTTTGACATTCCGACTGCCCATCAACAGATACTTCCAGCTGGGCTGGCAATGCCCGAACCTGGCAATAACAACCTGAGGATTTTGTATAAGATTGTTGAGGACATAATCCATAAGGTCAATCAATCCGGGACACAGCCACCCATAGGAGACTTTGAGAAGTCTTGCTTCACTGAATACTTTGTTCAACTGTTCCTGCTCTATGCAAACCCATTTGGACCTGTTATTGAAGTGTTAGGGAAAATATCTGACCTGGCCATATGCCGTGATATTATGACTCGTTCACAATCATTTACATTTCCCGGCACTTTTCTGGAGATCATAAAACAATTTGTGCAGCACCCGTCTTCCGATGCATTAGTACACTTTTCAAATAGTCTGGTCATCCAGCTGCGACCTTTCTCTTCATCAAAAGAACCTTTACTTCAAAAATCTTCGCTGCAAGAGCTTGCAATCAGCAACAGTGGTCATACCTCCAACAAAACAATGGCCAGCCATGGAAATGCATACACCGATTCCATCCAGCCATTAAATGGCCACGACATTGCTTCTGACTCTTCCGACAGTCTTAAACCATCCAATGACAAATACTTACAGCAGGGAGCAAAACCAAAGCAGCGAGTCCTTGCTGATCGGTCAAATGATTCTTCTCAAAAGCGATTATCTTCATTACCTCCGTATGTTGATTATCAAACCAAACGGGCACAAGACCGACCTGACCGGGAAGCGCGGGGGGTAAATCCAAACTTCTTAAATAGACATTCGACCAATCGTTCCCTTTTAGTTGAGCAACCTTATTCCCAAACAGCTATACCTGCACAGACGAGGGATTTTCGGGAACGAACTACCCCTCCGTTGATGACTTCGGGAAATACATTTAATACAGGCGACTACCCCGAAGACCATGAGCTTCAAAATTTAGAGCGTAGTTTGGAAAAGTTAGAACATGCTGTAAATCAGTACCGCATGGATGGAATAGCATTTGAACCGGATAAAATCGCCCGGGAAAGAGAAGACAAAAAAAGGCAGCAAATTAAAGAGCTAACTGCACAGGTTCAATCGTTAATAACAGAGAATCAAAAATTAACTATAGAGAAGCAACATTTAAGTGCAGAGAATCAAGAGTTAACTATAAAGAATCAGGAGTTAGAGAGAGATAATAACGGGTTACGGGGCTGCGTGGAGTGTTTCGAATCTGACAGCAGACGCTTGGAGGCAGAACTTCAAATAACGAAGGATAAGCTTATACAACAACGTTCAATGTACGATGAGACCGATCAAGCATACCATCAGATGACAGCAACCAGTAATCCATTGATGCCTGGTAATAACACAGTACGTCGTGCTTCCCAGCAGCAGACGATCATCCAAAATGAGGCGGCAAGCCCGTTGAATGATCAGCCGAACACCGACAATGTGCAGGTCAACCCATCCGATGAGCAGTCACTCTGGTCGAATGAGGAGTTACAGCAAACGCAGCAAGAATCCCGAAAGCCGGTGTGCAAACATTACCAAAGGTTCTGCTACGTGGGTTTTGCCTGCTGCCCGGGGTATTTCCCCTGCCAAAGGTGTCATAACGAAGACGAGGATTCATGTGAAATTGAAGTCAGGGCTGTTCATGCAATGCGGCTTAAGTGTTCTCTATGTGGATATGAGGGAGAAATTACAGAAAACTCCCAGATATGCCCGGGATGTGATGAGCAAATGTGCACATATTACTGCGCAAAATGCAAACACTTCACCAGTATGGAAAAAAAACCGTTCCACTGCGATAAATGCGGTGTTTGTAGAATACACGCGGATAAATCCTTTCACTGTGATGTTTGCGGTGTCTGCCTGGACAAAAGGCTGGATGGCAATCACAAATGCCGCCTAAACTCAGGCCATGATGAGTGCTGCATCTGCCTGGAAGATGCCTTCAGCGGCTGCCAGATATTGCCCTGTTCCCACAAAGTTCATAGAGAATGCGCCATTGCGATGTATCATAACGGAATAACAACGTGCCCTGTCTGCAGACAACCTTTCAGCACTCAGCAAGCTGCAAACAATGATTAACCGTCTGACCAGACTGAATAAACGGCGCTGGCGTCTGCTTCAGATGAGACGACTTACGACACGGCTGGTGACGTCACTGAGATAACCAATGAACAGGCTACCCATGGAGGCACGGAAATGATTTTCATCCCGGCTACCCAGGGCGAGAATGCCGACGTTGTCCGGAAAGTTCAACGGTGCCAGGGCTAATGAACCGATTTCCCCGTGGTGCTCCGGAAACAGGAATTCCAGCTCACGGGTTCTCATTCGACCACAAATGACTTTCTGGCCGGAAGATTGTCTATCACTGAAGCCCGAAAGCAGATCCCCCAGAATCTCATCCGCGGTCCCGGGATCTTCTTCCCGAATGGTAAGATTGGCTGGTTGGCGGGTAAACAGAATCAGGGAATGAAAGTCGATTTCAAAATCCTGCTCCAGACCGTCCTTGAGTGTTTCGGTCGCCTGCTCAAGATCCTGACTTTCCAGAAGACCGAGCACCAGTTTGCGAGTTTGTTCAAAAAGACGGTCGTTATCCCGGGCAACATCCACCAGTTTGCCAAGCCTGCGTCGCAACTCAAGATTGTGCTCCCGTAACAGTTGTAACTGACGTTCAACCAGTGAAATCGCTACCCCTCTTTCATGGGGGATTTTGAGATCCAGCAGCAGTTCATCCTGATTCATAAAAAAGTCAGGATGGCTTTTCAGGTACCGAATTACCTGATCCGCCGTTATAGAAGTGGCCTGGTTTGCTACGCCAGCGTTCCTCTTGCTCAGGGCTGTATCACTGGTTGACGAGTCTGTCATATCCGTGTTTGTCCTTCAAATACCCGGGTAGCACTCCCGGTCATCATAACCGAGCAACCTTTTCCCGGCCAACGAATCTGAAGAGTGCCGCCCGGAAGATTAACCCGAACCTCTTCATTGAGTAACCCTTGCAAACGACCCGCTACTACCGCCGCACAGGCACCGGAACCACAGGCCAGGGTTTCACCCACACCCCGCTCATAAACCCGGAGATTGATCTCTCCGGCATCCAGTACCTGCATAAAACCGGCATTACAACGTCTGGGAAAACGACTATGACCTTCAAGCCTGGGGCCCATAGATTCAACCGGTGCCCGATTAATATCGTCCACTTGCCACACGGCATGAGGATTGCCCATGGAAACCGCCCCGACTGTCAGACTCTCTCCGTCTACATCCAGGTCATAGGTGGTTTGTGTGGACGACGCCTTGAACGGAATCTGCTGAGGCTCCAGCCCGGGAACGCCCATGTCCACCGTCACATCACCATTGTCCTCGATGGTGAGTTCCATATTACCACCGGAGGTTTGCACTCTGATGGTGTCGCGCCCGATCAGTTTCTTGTCCCTGACAAAACGGGCAAAACAACGGGCACCATTACCACACTGCTCCACCTCACTGCCATCGGCATTGAAAATCCGATAACGGAAATCCATATCCGGATCAGTGGGCGGCTCAACCATGAGCAACTGATCAAAGCCAATGCCAAAATTCCGGTCGGACAGGCTGCGAATTTTTTCCGGGGTAATGCGAATAGACTGGGTGACCCTGTCAACAACCATAAAGTCATTGCCCAAACCATGCATTTTTGTAAAGTGCAACAACATAGCGCAGTAGTTATCCCTCTGGTAGCAGTATTTCGTCAGCCCACTGGGCAGCCAGTTTTTCCCGGCGACGAACCAGATATACCTGATCACCATCGACCATTATTTCAGCAGGGCGACAGCGGGAATTATAATTGGAACTCATTCCAAAGCCATAGGCACCGGCAGAGCGGACCGCCAGTAAATCGCCTTCAGCCACTCTCAGCTTTCTGTCTTTACCCAGAAAATCTCCGGTCTCACAGATTGGACCGACCACATCGCACAGGAGTTCCTCTCTCTCGTTGTTACTGACAACCGGCTCAATACCATGCCAGGCGCTATAGATAGAGGGGCGCAGCAGATCATTCATGGCCGCATCTACCACGGTGAAGGCCTTGTGGTCAGATTGTTTGATCAGCTCAATCCCGGTGACCAACATTCCGGCCTGTGCGGCAATCGATCGTCCGGGCTCAACCACAATTTTCAGATGCTTGTGGTGCTCATTGGCGGCCAGATGCTCTCTCACCTGACTCAGGTATTCTGAAGGTGTGGGTGGCTGCTCGTGCTCTTCATAGGAAATACCCAAGCCACCGCCAATATCCAGATGTTTGAGGATAATATCCATCTCACGAAGCTGGTCAACCAGCAGCAATAGACGGTCCAGAGCATCAATAAACGGTTCTTTGGTCGTCAGCTGAGAGCCGATATGACAATCCACGCCTACCACTTCAATATTCGGCAGCTCAGCCGCCCGCTGGTAGACGGCAGGCGCAGCCTTGATATCAATACCGAATTTGTTGTCTTTCAGACCCGTAGAAATATAAGGGTGGGTTCGGGCATCAACATCCGGATTCACCCGGACAGAAACAGCGGCCACTTTGCCCATGGCCTTGGCTTCTTGCTGGATTCTTTCCAGCTCTGTTTCTGACTCAATATTAAAGCAGTGAATCCCCAGCTCCAGAGCCCTTCTGATTTCGTGACGCTGTTTGCCGACACCGGAGAACACCACTTTGGAGGCTTCACCACCGGCGGCCATGACCCGCTCCAGTTCACCGACAGACACGATGTCAAAACCTGCCCCCAGTTTTGCCAGAACATTCAGAACCGCCAGATTGCTATTCGCTTTAACGGCATAACAAATCAGGTGAGGCCAACCCTCCAGCGCCTGTTTATAGGCTTTAAAACCTTCTTCAAACCCTTTGCGGGAATAAATGTAGGCTGGGGTACCAAACTGTTCGGCAATTCGAGTCACGGGAACCTGTTCAGCGTAAAGCTCACCGTCACGACTGGGAAACCAATCCATCAGACTGTCTTACTCTCTATCATGAAATTTCTGGGGAGCATTATTCTACTTTTATGGGCTTAAGGCATCTATGCGCTTGGGGCATCTCTGCGCTTCGGTCGTCTGTCTCTCCCCGGAGACTGATTACTCTGACCCGCTATGTGTCAACTGCTGGGTGTCACCATCCTTTGGAAGATACAAATCTCCCTTCTGACCGCACCCGGCAAGCAGAAGAGTGGTGAACATGAGGGCAATGAGGGCTCTCATGAAAGGCTCCTTGTACTTTTTACCATGAGCCGATTCGCTCAGGGCTGTGTGGATAGTCACTCACCACAGAACAGCCATTCTTTGAAATGGCTGTTTCAGCAATGATCAACCGCTGAGTATAATCTGCATCAAACTGCGGCGATAGCCCTAACTGACGGATACACTGATGAACGAAAGTGAGTACCATGACCTCCTGGACGACCTGATGGTCGCCCTTGAAGACGCCATAGAAGAGGCAGAGCTGGATATTGATTATGAAACCGCCGCAGGCATTCTCACTCTGACCTGTGAAGATAACTCCAAAGTCATTCTGAGTCGGCAGACACCCGTGCTGCAATTATGGCTGGCCGCAAAAGGTGGCGGCTTTCACTTTGATTACGATGAAGACAAAGGGCAGTGGCTTGCTGACAGCAACGGTGAAGAGTTTATGCAGGTATTGAATCGCTGTCTGAGTGAGCAGTATGGGGAGGCGGTAGAGCTTTCTGTCTGAGTTTTGGGGAAGCTTTAGCTTCCTGATTCAGGTTTTCTGAAAAACAAAAAGGCGAAACCCGGATAGGGCTTCGCCTTTTTTGACAGCGTCTGAGGAAGCCGAATACGCCTCCTCAAATACTGCGTAGTGTCAAGCTGACTGCTTCTGTGGATTAGAAGTAGTACAGAGCCTGTACAGCGTAGGTGTCGTCCAGATCTTTACTGCCATCAGCAGCAACTTTCTCGCCACGGGTGTATTCGAAAGCGAACTGCATTGGGCCAGTTTCATAGATGGCGCCCACCATGTAATCAGAGAACTGAGCGTCAGTCTTGTCACCAGTGTAGGTGTCGTCAGCAGTCAGCTGGTTGAAACCAGACTGCAGGTAGAAACCTTCAACAACCTGAGGCAGGGCCAGCTTACCGTACAGTTCGATACCGGTAGATTCTTTGTCCAGAGTGCCTTTAACTACAGCCGTCTTGTTTTCGAACTGACCGTAGGTAGCTGCCAGGTAGAGAGCTTCGTTTTCGTACTTGGCACCAACGGTAGCAGAGGTAGACTTGTCAGAACCACTGTAATCTGGTGTGTTAGTTGGAAGAGTCGGAGGAACATTATCTACTACGTTAGCGTACTTGGTTTCGTTGTAGGTAGCACCCAGAGACAGACCCATCGGCAGGTCGTAGCTCAGAGCAACACCATAGCTTGAGTCACGAGTTCCGGATTCACCAGTCAGAGTCTTACCACCGGTACCTTTCAACTGGTACTGGATACCAACATTCAGACCACCAAAGCTGTTGCGGTACTGGATTACATCGTCAGCACGAGCAGTACCATCGGTGTCACCATTGTCATGTCCAGCATCGGCATCAGTTGCCAGACCAGTACGACCGCTGTAAACACCCATAGCATTACCACCGCCGATGGCGAACTGGTCAGTCCAGCCAGATACGTCAGAGGTTACGGACCATGCTTTACCCGCAGTGAAGGCGCCGTAGGTGTCGTGGCTCAGGCCAACGTTACCCAGACGGTTGAAGAACTGGTCGTCCTGATCACCGTCAACAGCGTAGAAGCCCCACTCAGCAACAGCGGAACCGGTCCAGCCGCTGGAAAACTTGTGAGCGTACTTGAAGTTGATACGCGGGCTGGCATCTTTCATCTCAGCATCGGAACCATTGCTCTTCATGGTTTTAGCGCCGATCTTACCGCCGATGCTCAGGCTGTTAACGTCATCGTTATAAACTTCCAGGGCCATTGCCTGACCGGCAACAAGGGAAGCTACTAAAGTGGCAAGCAGTTTCTTCTGCATGGTCACTAGACTCCTAACTCAATGTGTTGTGTTGTTTGGATCTTTTTTCTGCTTTTTATATGTGATCACGAATTATTAAAAGTGATTCTATGACCGAGCAGTTATATGCGGATTCTTATAAGTTCCGGGACGATCATCACATCACTAAAACTGATATCCCCATTCAATATTCGATATTGCTTGATATTTATACCTATACAGCTGCGGTCAAATACTCTCGCATACGACAACAAAATAGATGAAGCTACCTATTGAACTCCCTGCAACCTCCCTTTGACGAAACCATTGAACGCAACTTATTTGCGTAAATTTTTTATAAACCTGGTAAAAATTGGTAAAAGAGATACCCAATTCTGTGGCATCAAGAACCCTTAAAAGACACAAATAAACGACAAATCTTATGTTTTTAGTAAAATGAGGGACGATTAGCATGGATCGAAAAGAATATTACGTAGATCAGTATTCAAACCACGAAAGGCCACAGGGCGGGATAAGCAGATAGGTCGTCATTGCTTCAGAAGCAGCAGATCAGTAGGAAGAACTCTTTAGAAAGAGAGTATTTATTCTGATCAGAGCAAGCTGTCTTCAGCTCACTCTGATTCGGCATTAAAAAGTCTGATTCAGCCCCATATCCCAGAAGCCAATTTCCAGACGGGTAGCTTCCCTGAAAGTACGATAGAGAGAGTCCATTCGCCCATCAGAAAACCGACTGTCGGCCAGCTTTTCAATCGCTTCAACCTGTCTGACAGCCCCCTGCACAAACTCCTCACCCCCATAGGTCTGGATCCATTTCCAATAGGGGTTACCTTCTCTTTTCGTTGCCGGATCATTGATCAGTCTCAGACCAATCTCTGCATAGCCCACCGCACAGGGCGAGAGGGCTGTCTGGAGATCCAGAATATCGCCTGCCATTCCTCGCTCAAGCACATAGCGGGTATAGGCCATATTAGCCCTGGCTTCTGGCTGACTGACCACATCCTGCTCAGTCATTCCCCACTCAGCGCAATACTCCAGATGAAGATTCATCTCTGAAAGAATCCCGGCCACGGAGTCAGAAGCCGCTTTCATATCCTCAAGATTGTCGGCCTTGTAGACCGCCAGGGCATAAGCTCTGGCAAAGTGAATCAGAAACAGATAGTCCTGCTGCAAATAGTGCTTGAAACTCTCCAGAGGCAGGGTCCCGTCAGCAATGCCCTGAACAAACTCGTGATGACAATAACGGTGCCAATCATCAGCACAGGCTGTTTTCATTTGGCAGTAAAGCGTATCGGGATGATCCAACCGAGAGGTCATGATTAAGTCCACAAAAGGTATTGAGAAAAGGCGAAATCATAACCTGAATGTTCAAGTAGAGCACCAAGCCGTTATACTTCACCTTTTGGCACGAACAGGTTAGATCCATGCTGACTCAAACCATGATCGACAAACTCAACGATCAGATCAATCTGGAGTTTTACTCCTCCAACCTTTATCTGCAAATGGCTTCCTGGTGCGAAGCCCAGGGGCTTGATGGCTGCAACGAGTTTCTGCGCCGCCATGCCCGGGAAGAGATGGAGCATATGCAAAAGCTCTTTGACTACGTGAATGAGACAGGCGCTATGGCTATCATCGGTGCAATCAATGCACCACCCCACCAGTATGAATCGGTAAGAGATATCTTCCAGCGAACCTACGAGCACGAGTGCGAAGTGACCCGTTGTATCAACGAGCTGGCACACACCGCTTTTACTGAAAAGGACTATAGTACCTTCAACTTTCTGCAGTGGTATGTATCCGAGCAGCACGAGGAAGAGAAACTGTTCAAAGGCATTCTGGATAAAATCGATATGATTGGCTTTGAAGGCAAGGGCCTTTACTACATCGACAATGAAGTGTTGAAACTGGTAGCTGCCATGCCTCCTGTTACGGCCGCCTGACAGTCTACACCCCTGTCAGGGAAGGCAGGGTTACTACTGGCATACAGGACACAAAGGTGATTGCTTTGCCCATTCATCAAGGCATGCCTGGCAATAAAAATGTTTTGCACAGGCTGCAAGTGCAGGGTTTTTCAAGGGTTCTAAACAGATAAGGCATAATCCTGTAAAGATCTGCCCTGCCAAGTAGTCGGCAGCTTCTATAAACAATTTGTGCTCTGTTCTTTTAGCAATGAGTCTGGAAATGGCCAGCAATGAGCTTTCATCACTCTTAAAATATACGCTTACGTCACATGCAATATTATATAAAAAACTTAACATCAAGCCCATTGAAAAAATAGCAATACGTTTAGCATTATGAGCATTGCCGGATTTAGATCTATAGAAATTTATTAAAGCAACAGTTGCTATTTCAGATACTCGTAATCGCAGCCTGTATTCATCATAATATAACGACAGATAGGCCAATAAATCGAACAGGCCAGTGTAAAAAAACTGTACGTAATCTTCATATGACGTAGCATGGTCGGAACTTACATATTCATCATAATATAACGAGAAAGCGGTTAATAAATTCGACAGGCCACTGGAAAAACTCTGTTCGTAATCTTCACAGGAAGCAGTATGGTTGGAACTTATACACTCATCATAAGTATTAACTTGAGATCCGTAAGAAGCAGCACAAAATATTAGTAAGATAAATATCACTAATTTGCGTAGATGAGGCATATTCATTATTCATATCAAAAAAATCAGCACGATGCAGCTGCGGGCGCTCTCTGAATTATCAGTCCATCAGACTGATCGTTTTTATCGCTCTGCACAGCATGACCCGACCGGGCGATGCTTTACGCGAAATTAAAATACCTCCTGCCACAGCAGCCTTGCCATCCCAGACAAGGGACGGCAAAGCTTCGAGAAATCAGGCCATAAACAGAACCCGATCAACCAGCTTATCGATCCCTTCAGCAGCTTCGCTGATGCGTCTGGCAATCATATAGGCTGGAGTGGTCACCAGTTTGCGCTGCTCATCCACCACAATATCATCCACAGCACACTCTACATGTCTGACACCCGTCTGCTCCAGTGCCGCAGCCGTTTCAGCATCATTGCCAATGGTGGCCAGAACGCCCTCACCGTATATACGACCGGCAATAGCAGGGGCAATACACATCAGCCCAACAGGTTTACCGGCTTCTGCGAAAGACCTGGCTGCCGTGCTGACGTCACTCTGAACCTTGAGTTCGCTGCCACTGAAAGCAAAATCCGATAAATTTTTTGCTGCCCCAAAACCGCCGGGCAAAATCAGGGCATCAAAGTCTTCAGCCCCGAGTTCTCCCAGGGGCCTGATCTCACCCCGCGCAATCCTGGCTGCTTCCACCAGTACATTTCGTCCCTCGTCCATTTCATCGCCCGTTACATGATTAATGACGTGGTGCTGAGCAACATCGGGTGCAAAGCACTGGTAGCTGGCTCCACGGCGATCAAGACTGAGCAGGGTTAGAACGGCTTCCTGGATTTCGCTGCCGTCAAACACACCTGACCCGGAAAGAATAACCGCTACTTTCTTACTCATAGATAGTCCCCATTTATTACCGTCACGACAGAGAGGCAGACTAAAGATTGCTGCTTTTAGATGACCAACTGACTCTGAAAATCATCAGCCAAAAGCGAAAAAAACATTCCAATAATATAGTGGGCTGAAAGAGAAGGTGAAATTATTTTCAAAATTAACCGATAGACTGAAACAGATAACGTCGACGACGCCGTTCTAGTCGAGCTAGACTGAAGCAAAAATGCTTGAATGGAGTCCCTGTCCTATTGAAAAAGCTTCTGGCTCTGAGACTTTTGACATTGTCCATAATGATGTTTACCACAGGCCTGATTACCGGTTGGTGGTGGCATGAAATGCTCGATAATAAGAGTGAAAAGGCTTCGTTTGAAGTTCTGAACTACCGAAATTGGCTACCTCTTGGGGATTCCAGCAATACGCTGGAACCGCTCGACATACCTCAGGAAATCATTGATTTTGAGCAGGCTCTGGAAGACCTCAGATACGATGACGCTCTGATTATTTTTCAACGGCAGGAGCGACTGAATTCAGACCTCAGCGAACGGCTGGTGACAGTCCTGATGCAAAAAACAGATGAATGGTCTGAGCACAGGGAATACAGCATTGCTGCACTGGAACGTTTTACCCAACACTATTATCAGAACCCGGCTCTGCTGCATAAGCTGTCAGAACTCTACACTGCTCAGTATGAGCTGGAGAAAGCCATTGAGGTGCTGATCAACGCTCAATCATTCACCAGCGATCCTGATAAGCTGAGGAATATGGCCACCAGAATCCACGAACTCAGCCGGCTTGTTTATGATAACAGGCAGACAAACCAACAACTCCATGAAACCCTGCCCCTCTTCCAGAAACTGGCAACAATGGAACCTGATCGCGCTTTTTACCGGTTTGCACTGGCTCAAGGTTACTTGTCCACAGACGATTCTGACCATGCCATTCGCGAGCTGGAGTTGTTGCAGACCGACGAAGAGTTTGGTCGACAGGCTTCCCGGCAACTGTCTGACCTGTTACCCCCTGTTCAGGAAGAACCCGAGGAGATGCCTGCCTCAGCCATTCCTCTTATTGCCGAAGGCAATCACTACATTGTGGCCGCTCTGACTCAGAATAAAAGCCAGTCGCGACTGCTGATTGATACCGGAGCCAGTTTGACAACTTTGCCCGATGCTTTATTGAAAGAGCTTAAACGTAAGAAAATGGCCTACCGGGTGGGTCATACCGAGTTGAAAACAGCCAGTGGGATTGCCTTTGCCCCTATCTATCGGGTGAAAGAGTTACATCTCGGTCAATACGTTATCAAAGACTTGGAAGTGGCGGGATTAGACTTGGGCTATGCCTTTGCAGAAGGACTGCTGGGCATGAATGTTCTGGGCCAGTTCCATTTCCAGATCGATCAGGACCGCAACCATCTGATTCTGACACCCCGCTGACACCAGAGTGTTACCCTTACCTGTTACGCATTAGTACTTATTTTCTGCCAAGGTAACAAAATTTCGTAACCTTTTCGTCACCCTAACGCCACCGGAAAGTTTAATTATCATTAAAATTCAATAAGTTAAGCAAACTGGCACAGCATATGCGTAACACTGACAAAACAATAATAATAAGCTCACATAATAAAAATAATAAGCGCGGCCTACATAATAATAACAAGAGCATAGGTAAGTTGATTATTTTGCAGTATGCCCTCCGGGTTTTCCATGGAAAAGGTAGCCAGCAAAATTATCCGTTTACATCTCAGGCGACACAATAAAGATAATAATTATCCGCCAGCAGAGGGGGAGGTTTGACCTCCCCCTTTTTTTCTTTTCTATCGAACAACTGTACGAACTGTACGGTGTGCCGAGATGAATTCCTTGGGACTATAAACCAGTGTCAACCCTACCCACTGGGATGCTATGATGTACGCCAGACCGGAGCAGTCCATCTGATCCACCGCGACGATATTACTGACTAACCAACAAAGATTTCATGCAAAACTCATCATGACAGGCATCATTATTATAGTGTTAGTGGTGCTGGGCATCTCGCTTGCTGCTTATTACTTCTGGCTTAGGTCATCCTCAGAAAAAGACCCGGCACCCTCTGAATCGCAGCTTCCTGATCCCGACTCTACCCGGGAGCCTGATGACTTCTACTATAGAGACCAGACTCGCACTCCTCGTGAAAATCACCCTATTTCACGGCGGGAAATCAGTGAGAATGCCCTGAAAGTCCTTCACCGGCTGAACACTAATGGCTACGAAGCTTACCTGGTAGGCGGCTGCATCCGTGACCTTTACCTGGGTCTTCACCCTAAAGATTTCGACGTTGCCACCAATGCAACGCCTGAACAGGTTCGCAGACTTTTCCGTAACTCCCGGATCATCGGTCGCAGATTCAAGCTGGTGCACATTCTGTTTGGTCGCGAAATGATTGAGGTGGCCACTTTCAGAGCCAGTCATGATGAAGCCCGCAATGACAACCACAGCAGGGACAAGTCCGATCACTCCGATTCCGGACGGATTCTGAGAGACAACGTTTACGGCTCTATAAAAGACGACGCTATTCGTCGAGACTTTACCGTCAACGCACTCTATTATGACGTCCGTGACTACTCCGTCATAGATTATTGCGGTGGTGTTCAGGACCTTGAAAATAACACTTTAAAGTTGATTGGCGATCCGGTTAAACGATACCACGAAGATCCGGTTCGAATGATGCGAGCCCTGCGCTTTGTGGCCAAGCTGGATTTTGATATGGATCCCGCAACAGCAGACCCCATCTATGACCTTGGTCATCTGTTGAGTGACATTCCATCGGCCAGACTGTTTGACGAAGTGCTAAAACTACTGCAGTCGGGCAAAGGAGTAAGAACTTTCCACCTCATGCGTGAGTTTAGTCTGCTTCAGTACCTGTTCCCGGCAACACATCACAGTCTTGAAGCTCAGGATGAATTAGCTGAAGCACTGATTATCAGGGCACTGGAAAGTACCGATTCACGGATTACCCGAGGCAAGCCTGTCACCCCCGCCTTCTTGTTTGCTGCCTTCCTCTGGGCTCCGCTGCAGAGACTGGCCGGGGATCTCCGCGATCAGGGCGTGCCTCCCACACCCGCCCTGCAACAGGCAGCCATGGTCGTGCTGGATAATCAGTGTGCTCATACTGCGATTCCTAAACGTTTCACCATGGTAGTTCGGGATATATGGGAAATGCAGTACCGACTGGAACGCCGTCAGCCCAAGGCCATTGAAACCTTGATGGAACACCCTAAATTCAGGGCTGCCTATGATTTTCTGGTACTCAGGGAAGCCGCCGGTGAAGAACTGAACGATGCAGGGCAGTGGTGGACTGATATCCAGGACTCTTCGGATCAGGATAGAAGCAGCATGATTCACGACCTTCGCTCCCATCCCGATGGCAAAGGCGGTCAGAAACGAAGAAGACGCCGCCCACGCAAGCGTCCACCGGTCCTGAACAAACCAAAATGAACCACTGTAGCTGAACAATTATGACCACCGCCTATATAGCCCTGGGCAGCAATCTGGAAAATCCCGGCCTGCAATTGCAAAGAGCTGTGGACGACATTGATTCATTGCCCGAAGTTGAAGTATCAGGCTGTTCAAAGCTCTACATCAGTGATCCGGTCGGCCCTAAAGGGCAGCCTGACTATTGCAACGCTGCCGTCCGGATTGAAACCAGACTCGCACCGCTGGCATTACTGGACATCATGCAAGCCATTGAAAATGACCACGGCAGGGTCAGAACCGTGCGCTGGGGGCCCAGAACGCTTGACCTCGATATAATCCTTTACGGTGATAACATCATTGAGTCCGAACGTCTGACTGTGCCCCACTATCAGATGCATGTGAGGAACTTTGTACTCTGTCCAATACTGGATATAGACCCTGAACTCACCCTTCCTGATGGCCGCAAAGCAGCCACACTGCTAGCGGAAGTCGGAACTGATGGTATTGAAGTAATGGCAACTCACTACCCCTGGTTTTGACTTCTCCCCGGACGTAAAGAGGGTGTCGCAAAAGTAGCGAGGCGCAGCACTTTTGCGACAGCCTCAAAGGCGGGAATCATTCAGCTTGGGTTGATAAGCTTGCGGTTATACCTGCTGGCGAGTACCCACTCTTTTTTTTATATCAAGATTCGTTACGAAATTGTCTCCTACAGAGGAGCGGTTGTCAGATTAAGGACTGAGGTCATCATCCTGATCCACATCAGGAAACTTGCGTTTTTGATGTATTCTTTTGTGATTCGACATAGCTTGAGCATTCTTGGAGACCGTTCCGCATAGACGCCGCTGGCCGTCCTCCCCGATCATGGTTACGTCACAGTTACGTTGCCTGGTGTGGGGTTCCAATAGCTTTTGAAAAGCGAACTGACAACGGCAACCACTTTTACAGATATCCCTGAATAAGGGTTGGAGCATAGTGGAGTG
>NZ_JAHHPR010000341.1:0-1542 GCF_024606255.1 Endozoicomonas sp. SESOKO3 | reverse complement strand
ATAATTCCATCCCTGCATTCTGGCTTGTACAGAGCAAGGATAGATCAAGAAAACCTCGTGAAAGAGCGGTTGTCAGACTAAGGCCTGAGGTCATCGTCTTGATCATTAACAGGAGGCTTGCGTTTTCGATGCATTCTTTTGTGATTCGACAGGACTTTTGCATTCTTGCAGACCTTTCCGCATGACTGTTGCTGGCCTTCCTCCCCGACCACGGCCACGTCACAGGTTTTTTGTCCGGTGTGGTATCCAGTTTTGTGATTCGACAGGACTTTTGCATTCTTGCAGACTTTTCCGCATGGCCGTTGCTGGCCTTCCTCCCCGATCACTGTTACGTCACAGGTTTGTTGCCCCGTGTGGTATGAACTTTTGTGAGCCAACAGGCTGTTAGCATTCTTGAAGACCCTACCGCATGGCCGCCAACCACCCTCGCCGATCACGGTCACGTCGCAGGTTTGTTGCGCGGTGTGGTATCCGACTTTGTGATTCGACAGGGCTTTGGCATTCCTGCAGACCTTTCCGCACGGTTTCTGCTGGCCAGCCTTCCCCTCCACGATTAAATCACAGGTTTGTTGTCCGGTGTGGTCTCTTCTTTTGTGATCCTTAAAGGCTTGAGCATTCTTCCAGATCTTTCCGCACGGCTTTGGCTGGCCATCTTCCCCGATCACGGTCACGTCACAGGTTTTTTGTCCGGTGTGGTATCCGACTTTGTGACTCGACAGGGCGTTAGCATTGTTGCAGAGCTTTCCGCATGGCTGCGGCTCGCCGTCCTCACCGATCACGGTCACATCACAGGTTTTTTGTTCGGTATGGTATCCCCTCTTATGAGCTGACAGGGCGTGAGCATTCTTGCTGACCTTCCCGCAAGGCCTCGGCTGGCCATCCTCCCCGATCACAGTCACGTCACAGCTTTGTTGTTCAGTGTGGTATCCACTTTTGTGGTTCGACAGGGCATGTGTATCCTTGCAGACCTTCCCGCATGGCCGCGGCTGGCCATCCTTCCAGATCAAGGGCACGTCACAGGTTTGTTGCCTGGCGTGACAATTGCTTTTGTGACACGACAGTGGTTTTGCATTCTTGAAGGTCTTCCCGCATTGCAGCAGCTGACCATTCTCCCCGAATATTATCAAGCTGCAAATGGCCTGATCGGCAGGGTAGGTTGTATCGGATGAATCGGAAGACTGCCGGAATTGACAAACGCCATGACAGGGATGGACGAAACAATTTAAACCTAGCGTATGTGAGTGTCGTCCAGGGACTCCATTATCCCTGCCAGAATCAGAATACAGAAGGCTAGTGAAAAAGCCTGTAGGTTTAGGGAGTGCTTCCTGCCCGGATGATTCTGATGGCGGGTTGGGTTGTTGCTTGTTTCCAGAGCCGGGCATCATAGTGGTGATCACGAACAGTTGATCCTGACTCGACCCCCGGAGCTCCACAAAGTTAAACGACGCTGAATCGGGGTTCCAATAGCTTTTTAAAAGCGAACCGAAAACGGCAACCACTTTTACAGATATCCCTGAATAAGGGTTGGAGCATAGTGGAGTG
>NZ_JAHHPR010000340.1:0-2036 GCF_024606255.1 Endozoicomonas sp. SESOKO3 | reverse complement strand
AGAAGTTACTCCAACAGAACATACTTCAACAGGGGAGGGCACCAGTAACATTACCTTCTCGGTTTCGGTGACCAATGTCGGCTCAAGTTCTGCAGGCCAGTTCATTATTGGTGGAGGCGGCAATAACTCCTCGAGTACCCAAAGCGATCCTGAGCAGCATCTTGAGGTCGAGCGCTTTGGTAGCAGCCTTGACGGAGACCCTGATGTCCAGCTCAATCTCAACAGTGGTCTGGAAATTTACGGTGAAGATCCCCTACTTTTCAGTGACTCATTCAACAGTAAGAATCTGGTGCTGCAGAATGATGCAAACATCAGTGATATTGCAGCCATTTATGTTGAAAATATCCCGGATGGCTGGGGAGTTGCCGGTGGGGCGAAAGAGAGTGACGGAAGCTGGCTGCTGCCGAGTCTGACCAATTTTATTCTGACCTACCCGACTGAAACTGACAGCCAGGTGGTGGATCTTTCCTTTAAACTGGTTCTCAAAGACGGTTCAGAAAGTGAATACAGCATACCTGTCATCCGGCGAGATGCCACAGACCCGGATGAACTCACCCTTTCCTCATCGGAACTTTCTCCTCTGGTACTGGATACCAGCCCAACCAGTGACCAAATAACAACAGGCGACAATGATGACATTATTCACGCAGGCGTTGGTGATGACATTGTTGATGCGGCGGGTGGTGATGATTTTGTTTCCGGCGGTATGGGTGATGACCAGCTTGATGGCGGGGCGGGTTCTGACACGATTCAGTACAGCTATGAATATGGCGGTAATACGATAGGGCCTGAACGTGGTGTCGAAGTAGACCTTGGCTCCGGATCGGTAACTGATGACGGTTATGGCACGTCTGATGCCATTAGCAATTTTGAGAATGTCATCGGCACAATCCATGACGATATCATCACCGGTAGCGAATACGTTGACGCCAGCAATACTGGTGATAATACACTGACCGGCCTTGCCGGTGACGACGTTATTAGCGGTTTGAGTGGCGATGACTCTCTGGTAGGTGGTGACGGCGCAGATACTCTCTATGGTGGTGCCGGAGGTGACGTACTGGACGGTGGCGCTGATGATGACATTCTATCGGGCGGTGCGGGTACCGATATCCTGAAAGGTGGCGCCGGCGCAGACAGCCTGGATGGTGGCGCAGATTCAGATACGGTGGATTACAGCGATGAAACCGGTTCTGTCACGGTTGATCTGGCTGGCTCAACCGCCACCGATAGCAGTGGCGATACAGACACCCTGACCAATATTGAGAACGCTACCGGTAGTGCCTGGAATGATCAGATTATTGGTGATTTTGGGGCTAATGTCCTTAACGGAATGGATGGCAATGACAATATCTCTGGTGGTGACGGGACAGACACCATCAGTGGCGGTGCCGGTAATGACTACATAAACGGTAATCAGGGTGACGACGTTATTGATGGTGGTGCCAGTGATGACACCATCCATGGCGGTTTTGGTAACGATACCCTCGATGGTGGTGAAGGTATTGATACGCTGGATATGGTGGGGACGGTAACCAGTCCTTTTGATACACCGGATGATATCACCGTTGACCTGAGCACCTCACCGGATGGAACGGGTTCCGTTACGGTCAATGAGAGTTATGGGAACGGCCTGTTCACGGGTACTGATACCATCACCGGGTTTGAAAATATCACCACGGATCATGGTAATGACACGCTCACGGGGAATGATCTCGATAATGTGCTGAGCAGTGGTCGTGGCATGGACAGGCTTGATGGTAAGGGTGGACAGGATACCCTCCAGGGGGGCGCGGACGATGACACACTGATCGGAGGTGCTGGTAATGACATTCTCGAAGGCGGCGACGGGAACGATGTGCTGGATGGTGGTTCCGGAAACGATGAACTTCGAGGTGGCGATGGCGTCGATACGGTCAGTTTTGCCGCTCTTTCCAGTGCTGTCATAGTTGACCTAAGCGATGGCCGTATTTCCGATGATGGCCTGGGTGGTACAGATACCATTCAATCCATTGAAAACATTGAAGGTACCAACC
>NZ_JAHHPR010000339.1:0-3376 GCF_024606255.1 Endozoicomonas sp. SESOKO3 | reverse complement strand
GTATTGCACAATCAGAAAGACGGCTCTACCTATGTACCCCTGGCCAATATTTCCGAAAATCAGCCTGCCTTCCAGATCTGGGACTCCCTGCTGTCTGAAGAAGCAGTACTGGCTTTTGAATATGGTTATGCGACCACAACACCAGGCGCATTGGTCATCTGGGAAGCCCAGTTCGGTGACTTTGCTAACGGCTGTCAGGTTGTTATCGACCAGTTTATCACCAGCGGCGAGCACAAATGGGGCCGTCTCTGTGGTCTGACCATGCTGTTGCCTCACGGTTATGAAGGTCAGGGTCCAGAGCATTCATCAGCCCGTCTTGAGCGTTACCTGCAACTGTGTGCTGAACACAATATTCAGGTTTGTGTGCCTACCACTCCGGCTCAGGTGTTTCACATGTTGCGTCGTCAGGTGCTGCGCCCGCTTCGCAAGCCATTAATCGCTTTTACACCGAAAAGTCTGCTAAGGCACAAGCTGGCGGTTTCCACTCTGGAAGAGCTGGCTGAAGGGAGTTTTCAGACCGTCATTCCAGAGGTTGACGAGCATGAAACCGGCGATATCACCCGCCTGATCATGTGTAGCGGCAAGGTTTTCTACGATCTGCTTGAGTACAGACGTGCAAATGAACTGAAGAATACAGCGATTATTCGTATCGAACAGCTGTATCCTTTCCCTCAGGATGACTTGGATGAGGTGATTTCCCGCTATCCAAACCTCAAGGATGTTGTCTGGTGTCAGGAAGAGCCCATGAACCAGGGCGCTTGGTATTGCAGTCAGCATCATATGCGACGTGCTCTGGATAATCACACTAATAATCTGCGTCTGGTTTACTCAGGTCGTGAAGCATCAGCGGCACCCGCTTGTGGTTATATGTCCAAGCATGTTGAAGAACAGCAAAAGCTGGTAGAAGACGCTTTTAACGTATAATTGATGATGCCCCGGTAGCTCCCGGGGCGATAGGTCGCAACCCCGAAAGGATCCATAATGGCCACTGAAATAAAAGCACCAACATTTCCGGAATCTGTCGCTGACGGTGTGGTTGCCACATGGCACAAGAAGATCGGAGAAGCTTGCTCTCGTGATGAGCTGTTGGTTGATATTGAGACCGATAAGGTAGTATTGGAAGTCGTCGCTCCAGCCGATGGTATGCTGAAAGAGATTCTCAAAAACGAAGATGATACCGTTTTGAGCGAAGAAGTTATTGCCATTTTTGAAGCCGGTGCGGCGGCTGCGGCTACCGCTCCGGAGGCTGAATCAGCGCCGGTAGTTTCTGATACAAATGTAAGCGCAGAAGAGCCAATCCTGAGCCCGGCCGCCCGTAAGATCGCTAATGAAAAAGGCATTGACCCGGCGGCCATTTCCGGTACAGGTAAAGGTGGTCGCGTCACCAAGGAAGACGTCGTTCGTCATGCAGAGCAGCGGCCAGCTCCAACACCTGCAGCTCAGGTTTCTTCAGCGCCCAGGGTAGAAGCTACTACTCCGGTTTTTGCTGGCGAACGCACGGAAAAACGTGTACCAATGACACGTCTGCGTGCTAGAGTTGCTCAGCGTCTGATAGAAGCGCAGCAGACAGCCGCCATGCTGACCACGTTCAACGAGGTCAACATGAAGCCGGTAATGGAACTGAGATCTCGTTATAAGGAACAGTTCGAGAAGCGTCACGGTATCCGTTTAGGGTTTATGTCCTTCTTTGTCAAAGCCTGTGCTGAAGCCCTGCGTCGATATCCTGCAGTGAATGCCTCTATTGATGGTAATGACATCGTTTACCACGGCTATCAGGATATTGGCGTGGCAGTCTCCAGCGATCGTGGTCTGGTTGTACCTATTCTGCGTAATGCTGAAAACATGAGTCTGGCTGACATTGAGGCGAAAATCCGTGAATACGGTAAAAAAGCTCAGGGTGGCAAGCTGGATATTGAGGACATGACCGGAGGAACCTTTACTATTTCCAACGGCGGTGTGTTTGGTTCGCTCTTGTCTACACCGATTCTGAATCCACCTCAGTCCGCAATTCTGGGTATGCATAAAATTCAGGAGCGCCCCATGGCCGTCAACGGTCAGGTGGAGATTCTGCCCATGATGAATCTGGCTCTGTCCTATGATCACAGGTTGCTGGATGGCAAGGAAGCAGTCACTTTCCTCGTTACCATTAAGGAACTGTTGGAAGATCCAGCCAGAATCCTGTTGGAATTGTAAGTGTTCATGGGTTTTGCGGCGGCTCAAAAGGCCGCCATTCTCATTTTCTTGGAATAGAAGATATGGCAAATCAGTTTGACGTCGTTGTCATCGGCGCAGGTCCTGCAGGTTACGTTTGTGCAATTCGTGCTGCGCAGCTGGGTCTCAAGACTGCGTGTATCGAAAAGTGGACTGATGACAAAGGCAAGACAGCCTTGGGTGGAACCTGTCTGAACGTAGGTTGTATTCCCTCAAAGGCGCTGCTGGATAGCTCTCACAAGTTTGTTGAAGCACAGAAAGACTTTAAGCTGCACGGTATCAATCACTCCGGTGTTGAAATGGACGTGCCGCAAATGATCGCTCGCAAGGACAAGATTGTTAAGACTCTGACTACCGGGGTTGGTGGTCTGTTCAAGGCAAATGGCGTAACTCTGCTGGAAGGAGCTGGTAAGGTACTGGCGAACAAGCAAGTTGAGCTGACCAAGGCTGATGGTTCTGTTGAAGTTTATGAAGCGGGCAATGTTGTTATTGCAACTGGCTCCCGTCCGGTAGAAATTCCTCCAACTCCGACTGATGGTGATCTGATTGTTGATTCCACCGGTGCCCTGGAGTTTCAGGAAACCCCCAAGCGTCTGGGTGTCATCGGTGCCGGTGTTATTGGTCTGGAACTGGGTAGCGTATGGGGGCGTCTGGGCTCTGAAGTGGTAGTTCTGGAAGCCATGGATCGTTTTCTGGCGGCTGCCGACGAGCAGATCTCTAAAGAATCCATGAAGATCTTCAAGAAGCAGGGGCTGGACATCCGTCTGGGTGCCCGCGTCACGGGTTCTGAGATCAAGGGTAAGGAAGTACACGTTACCTATGCGGATTCAAACGGCAATGAACAAGTTGTTGTATTCGATAAATTGATTGTTGCTGTAGGTCGTCGTCCATATACCGAAAGCCTGCTCGCTGCAGATTGTGGTGTGAACATGGATGAGCGCGGCTTTATCTTTGTAGATGATCATTGTGCAACTGACGTACCGGGTGTATATGCGGTTGGTGACGTCGTTCGTGGCCCAATGCTGGCGCACAAGGGCAGTGAGGAAGGCATCATGGTTGCCGAAATCATTGCTGGCCAGAAAGGCCATATGAACTATGATCTGGTTCCTTCTGTGATCTATACCCACCCTGAGATTGCATGGGTAGGCAAGACCGAGCAGGAACT
>NZ_JAHHPR010000338.1:0-1558 GCF_024606255.1 Endozoicomonas sp. SESOKO3 | reverse complement strand
CCCCTATGCATTCATTCTGGATGCAGACAACGGTACTTTCTACGTTCAGGGCTCTGTATTCCAACCCGTCAATATCAATCTCGACAACCCCGATGGCGTGGCCATTCTGCTCTATAACGGAGCCAATACCAGCTACGCAGTGCACATGCCTGCGTTCAGCGGCCTTTATGGTAAAGGTACAGCTCACGGTATTCTGCTGAAAGACGGCACCTCCAGCGTCGTTCAAATCAATGTTGGAGAGACCTACCTGGGCGGTACCATTCAGGTCGAGGACGGAGATGCTCTCAGAATTGAAGAAGAGCTGCTAGGCACTGTCACCATAACCGGTACACTGCAAGGTAACACAGCCATCACAGCAGCCGATGGAGGTTTTTTGGGAGCAGGTGCTTCGATCGTCGTTAATGGCGGTACGCTGAAAACAAACGGTGAGATTGCCGTTGACTTCAGCGGTGCCGGTGGTGCCCTCCTCATGGGCGTCAATAACGGTACGATAGAGGGAAAAGTGCTGGGCTCTCCTCTCACCGGTGATAGTCTGGCGATAGCTGGTAACTCGACATTTGGTGGCGATATTGAGGATATTGAAACCATTACAGTCGCTGGATCAGGTTCGGACGTCACCAGTTTCCGAGGTGATATTAAGAAAAATTCCGGTTCAACACACGTCAAAGTCTTTGGTACTGCAAGCTTTGACAAGCCCGGATCACAGACGCTTGATGGTGATCTGACTGTTTATTCAACAGGACTCCTTACAACAGAGCTGGATACAGATTCCGACACTAATGCAGCTCTGGTTGTCACAGGTACTGCCGACATTGGTACAGGTTCAAAGCTGAAAATTATTCCTTCTCAGGAAGTCGTAGAATCTGGCAACACCGTTGAAGATGCAAAAATCATTGAAGCCACCACCAACCTGAATGCTTCCGATATAACGATTGAGCACTCTGTGTTGATTGATACTCCCGCGGTCACACAGACCGGCAATACTCTGATCACAGATCTGACACCAAGAACCAGCGAATCACTTCAGAATCTGGTTGCACAGGAAGGCGCTGGCGCCACTACTGAAGAAGCTCTGGCCGCTATGATGGCAGTCATTACCCAAGATCCCGTGAACTCCACGAATTTCAATAACTTTTACCGCACGGTCTCCAATATAACGGATGTAAAGAAACTGGCTGAGGTCGCCAGAGAAAGTAAATTCAACAACTCTGACGCCATCCAGATCACCAACGTGACGGCAGAAGCCAAGGTTAAGAGCAACGTCCTGGCGCACGTCAGAGCAGTTCAGGAGGATGAGGCTTCAAACACCGGACTGGCATACGGTGGCAGTTACACTAGTCAGGGTTTCTGGTTGCAGGTTCTGGGCTCAGACGTCACTCAGGATGATCGCAGAAACGATGGTGGGGACAAGCTGTTTGGTTTCGATGCAGATCTCAGCGGTCTGACACTGGGCGCTGAAACCAACATCAGCGATGACTACCTGCTGGGAGCTGCCTTCACAGTGGCCAATGCTGAAGTCAACAAACACAACTCTAATGACAACTCTACCATCAAAAAC
>NZ_JAHHPR010000337.1:0-10469 GCF_024606255.1 Endozoicomonas sp. SESOKO3 | reverse complement strand
AGCCTGAGTGGGCCGATAGCATTCCCAATGACCTGCCCGTTGACTCCGGATGGGATGATATCTACTCCAGCCTGCCCGCCTCAGTCGATGAAGAACATGACCCTTTTGCTCGCTCCCGCGCTGCTGAGTCCCTTCAGGACTATCTGGAATGGCAGTTAAACCTGACTCCCATGACAGATAGAGACAGGCTAATGGGCCTGGCTGTGATAGAAGCCACTAACAATGATGGCTACCTGACCCACCCCCTGCAAGATATTTATCTGTCACTGCAGGAGCAGATAGAGGAACTCGCGTTTGAAGAATTGCAGGTCATGCAACGACGGATTCTTCACTTTGACCCGGTGGGTTGCGCCAGTGCCAATCTGAAAGAATGCCTCGAAGTTCAACTCAATCAACTGCCAAAAGAAACCCACTTCCTCAGAGAAGCACGCCTTCTGATCCAGAATCATCTACCGGCACTGGGTAGTCGTGACTACGCTCAGATCATGCGGCGTACCCGCCTCAAAGAACATCAACTCAGAGAAGCCCTTCATCTGGTTCAGAGCCTCAATCCCAGACCCGGAGCCGAAATCGGTCAGGCACAGACAGAATACGTCACCCCTGATATTTCAGTCACCAAAATCAAGGACCGCTGGGCGGTTGAGCTGAACTCAGAGTCCCTGCCCAGGCTTCGCATCAACAACAATTACGCCTCAATGGTACAGCGTGCCAATAACAGTCGTGACAATGTATTTATGAAGAACCAGCTGCAGGAAGCCCGCTGGTTTCTGAAAAACCTCCAGAGTCGTAACGAAACCCTGCTAAAAGTTGCCGGCAAGATTGTTGAATTTCAGAAAGAGTTTCTGGAGCTGGGTGAACAGGCTATGAAGCCTCTGGTGTTGGCCGACATCGCTCAGGCGGTGGATATGCACGAATCCACCATTTCCAGGGTCACTACCCAGAAATATATGCACACCCCAAGAGGCGTGTTTGAACTGAAATACTTTTTCTCCAGCCACGTCAGCACAGACTCTGGCGGTGAGTGCTCTTCAACAGCCATCAGAGCTTTGATTAAGAAACTGGTATCCGATGAAAACCCAAAAAAACCACTGAGCGATAACAAAATTGCCGGTTTGCTGGGTGAGCAGGGAATTAAAGTGGCCAGAAGGACCATCGCCAAATATCGCGAATCGATGAACATTCCACCATCGAATGAACGCAAGCAACTTATCTGAGCTTTCAGCGGTTGAGGTAAACGGCCCTTATACCACAAATCGCCCCTTAGGTTTTTTGTCTCAGAACAACGCCAACTGTCATTGACAGTGATAGACTTTCAATCAGGGCTGCCCGTAAAATCCCGGGGGCAGTCCAATGTCAAGAATCGGGATCAGCAGGAGAGCGTTACATGCAAGTCAACATCAGTGGACATCATGTAGAGGTGACTGAGGCTCTGAAAGATTATGTCACCAAGAAACTCGACCGCCTTGCCGCCCACTTTGATCAGATCACTAACGTTCAGGTCACCCTGAGTGTTGAGAAATTGAAGCACAAAGTGGAAGCGACTCTGCACGTTCGCGGGGCGGATATCAATGCAACCGCTGAGGCTGAAGATATGTACGCTGCTATTGACGACATGTCGGACAAACTGGACCGACAACTGGTAAAACACAAAGAGAAGACGCTTGACCGGCTACAGGGTGCCAGTGGCCGCCTGTAAGCATCGATCGTTGTATGATTATCAAAAACATTCTTACCCCCGGGCGCACCCTATGTGATGTGCAGGGGGCCAGCAAAAAGAAAGTCCTGGAAATTGTCGCGGAAATCATCTGTGAACATGTTCCCGCCATAAACACCAAGGATCTGTTTAACAAGCTGATTAACAGAGAGCGACTCGGTACCACCGGTTTAGGCAAAGGAATAGCCCTGCCTCACTGTCGCTCCAGTGCCTGTCAACATCCCACCGGACTTCTGATCAAACTGTCCGAACCCGTTGATTTTGATTCTGTGGATAAACAACCGGTCGATCTGGTGTTCGCACTCATTGTTCCGGAAGAAAATACACAGGAGCATCTCAATATACTGCAGGCTGTGGCTGAACGCTTTCAATCAGAAATATTGCTGAGCCAGATGCGAGCAGCAAAAAACCCCAAAGCGCTGTATAACATCATCTGCAGCCCTGTTTAACAGGTAAATAAAAAACATTTTGCATGCCCATCTGGAAACGGAGGCGGGCAAAATGTTTTTTGGCCTGCAAGAACCCTGTTGACTTCCTTCACTATCGTGACTTGAAACCTATTTATCCTTCAAAAATGCATGGATAGAAATATCCGGACTATGCTTGAAATAAAAGAAAGCGACTGGTTCTAATCTCATTGGGTTTTGATAGACTTGCCCCACTCGGAATCAGGTGAGAAGCCTGTTTGCACAGTCAAACAATCGGGAAGGACACTCCATGAAGTTGGTCATCATCAGCGGACGTTCAGGCTCTGGCAAAAGTTCCGCGCTTCACGCCCTTGAAGATGAAGGCTTTTACTGTGTAGACAACTTGCCTGCCAGCATGTTGAACGAATTGCCGACCAATCTCAAAAGCAATCTGCTCGAACCTCACCGCATGGCTGTCAGTTTGGATGTTCGTAATGTACCCGGCGCTCTGGAACGCTTTCCGGCATTGTTGGAAAAGTTGAAAAAACAGGAGGTTGAGTGTCAGGTCATCTTTCTGGACGCAGACAGCGACACCCTGATGAAGCGGTACAGCTCGACACGCCGTCGCCACCCTCTCAGCAATGATGAGCGTTCTCTGAAAGAAGCGATCAATCTGGAAAAGAAACTGCTGGCTCCTCTGGCTGAAGAAGCCGACATAAGGCTGGACACTTCACCACTGTCTGTCCATGAAATCAGAGAACAAATAAGACAGCGAATATGCGGCGCCACGAGCAAGAGTATGACGCTGATGATCCAGTCGTTTGGCTTCAAGCACGGCATGCCGATTGATGCTGACTTTGTTTTTGATGTTCGCTGTTTACCTAATCCTTTCTGGATTGAAGCGTTAAGATCTTACACAGGCCAAGATAAGCCCGTTAAAGATTTTCTGGCGGCTGAACCCATGGTAAATGAGATGTTTGAAGATCTCTGCAGATTCGTGGAAAAATGGTTACCGAGGTTCGAATCCGGACAGCGCAGTTATATGACGATTGCAATCGGGTGTACCGGCGGGCAGCACCGCTCCGTATTTATCAGTGAAAAACTGAGCGAGTGGCTCAAGGAACGTTTTGACTGTGTTCAGGTCAGACATCGGGAGCTTTCAAAATAATGATCCAGAAGCAGATCACCATTATTAATAAACTCGGTCTCCATGCACGGGCAGCATCTAAATTTGTTTCCACAACTTCGGCTTTCACCAGTCAGGTGAAAGTGGGCTTCGACGGCCGTGAGGTGGATGGAAAAAGTATCATGGCCGTCATGATGCTGGCGGCAGGAAAAGGCTCTGTCCTTGATTTAACATTTGAAGGCCATGATGAAGAAGAGGCCTGTACAGCGTTGTGCAATCTGATCAATGATTTTTTTGAAGAGGGTGAATAATCATCCTTTTCACCATTAAATCTCTGTTTATACTGGTATCTCAAATTGCCTCGCTTGAAAGCGAAAGCTTGTCAGGCACAAAGCAAACGAACAATGACATGCGAAATGACTGAGCCTGACAATCAGACTGGATAGTTGTAGAACAGAAAGTCAACACTCAGTCATTTCTGCCAAAAAAGCCGGGCACGCATCTATGGTACAACAGCTACAACTGAGTATCGGAGACAAGGCATTTCAGGAACTCAACGAGGCCCTTGAACACGGCGTTTCTCCCGAACTCAGGCGTATGCTGAATGGTCTTCCGGCTCCGGATGCGGCTCACTTGCTCGAATCGTCCCCCCCCAAACTTCGCAGCCTTCTCTGGCGCCTGATTGATCGAGAGATGGAAGGCGACGTATTACAGGAACTGAGTGACGAAGTCCGACAGTTTTTCCTGGACAGGATGAACGTGGCAGAGCTGAAAGTGATTACCGAAGGTCAGGACGTGGATGACATAGCAGACCTCCTGCAACAACTGCCCGACACCATCACCCGAAAAGTACTGGATTCCATGGACAGTCAGGATCGGCAAAGGGTAGAAGCCGTCCTCTCTTATCCGGAAGACACAGCCGGCGGACTTATGAATACCGATGTCATCACCATTCGGCCCAGCAGCACTCTCGATGTTGTGCTCCGTTACCTCAGGCGTCATAAGGATATTCCGGAAATGACTGACAGCCTGTTTGTCGTCAACCGCAGAGACGAATACATAGGGGCACTACCCCTGTCAGTACTCCTGACAACAGCCCCTTCAGCCACAGTATTTGAAGTAATGCAGACCGATCTGCAACCCATCGCTGCCAATATGGAAGACAGCCAGGTGGCTCAATTGTTTGAACGGCAGGATCTGGTGTCAGCACCGGTGGTGTCTGAGCAGGGACAGCTACTGGGCCGTATTACGATTGACGACGTGGTGGATGTTATCCGGGAAGAGGCCGAACACTCCATGATGAGCATGGCAGGTCTGGATGACGATGAAGATACCTTTGCCCCCGCACTGAAAACGGCCCGTCGGCGCGCTGTCTGGCTGGGCATCAACCTGATAACAGCCTTTATTGCCGCCTCTGTTATTGGCATGTTTCAGGCCACCATCGATAAGGTCGTTGCACTGGCTGTCCTGATGCCAATTGTTGCAGGAATGGGCGGCAATGCTGGCGGACAGGCTCTGACTCTGGTGATTCGGGGCATGGCGCTGGGTCAGATCAGTAGAACCAACCTGCGGTGGCTACTCAGTCGCGAACTAATGGCAGGATTTCTCAATGGTATTCTCTGGGCCGCTCTGGTTTCCCTGATCGCTTATTTATGGTTCCATGACCCCATCATTGCTCTGGTGATCGCCTGTGCCATGATCATCAATCTCAGTACTGCCGTCATCGTCGGTGCCAGCCTTCCCGTTATTCTCAAATCCATAAATATTGACCCTGCACTGGCTGGCACCATAATACTGACGACAGTATCGGATGTCGTTGGCTTTCTCTCCTTTCTGGGACTGGCTACCTTGTTTTATAGTTAACATGCCAGACTGTTGGATAGCAGACTGCACCGTAGTAGCCTGATCAGCTACTTATTTATTCACCTGCCAGAGTCATCTCACTGATCAGAATCGAACCGGTTTGAATCCCCCCTCTGCGATCATAATCATTCCCTGCAGCAGCCATATTCATAAACATATCTTTCAGGTTTCCAGCGATAGTCACTTCAGAAACAGGGTGCTGTATTTCGCCATGTTCAACCCAGTAGCCTCCTGCACCTCTTGAGTAATCGCCGGTGACAGTATTCACTCCCTGCCCCATCAACTCAGTCACTAGTAAACCCGTTCCCATCTGTTTCAATAGCTCATCCCTGCCGCCTGCATTGCAGTCCAGAAACAGGTTATTGACACCTCCGGCATTAGCGGTACTCTCCATTCCCAGCTTGCGGGCAGAATAAGTACTCAGGAGATAACTGGCCAGAACCCCATCAGAGATAAAGTCCTTGGCCCGAGTAGCTAAACCGTCATTATCAAAACTGGCCGAACCCAGTGCCTTTTTCAGGTGCGGCTGCTCATGGATACGCACCCAGTCAGGAAATATCTGTTGACCCAGATGATCCAGCAGGAATGAAGCTCGGCGATAAAGACTGCCACCACTAATGCCTTCCAACAGGTGGGATACAATACCTGAGGCCACTTCTGCCGCAAACAGGACAGGTACCTGCCCCGTGGGGACTTTTCTGGCACCCAGTCGGGCTAGTGTTCTTTCCGCCGCCTTTTGACCTACATCCGAAGCAGACTCCAGATCGTTACCATCACGAGCGACGGTGTACCAATAATCTCTCTGCATTTCACCGGCTTTTTCACCAATCAGAACACAACTTAAACTATGACGACTGGAAATGTAACTGCCAATAAAGCCATGACTGTTACCATAGACACGACATCCCTGGTGGGTACCTACATTGGCACCGTCAGAATTTTTGATTTTGCTACTGAACATTCTGCCAGCTTCTTCGCACTTCAAAGCCAGCTCTATGGCTTCTTCTGCATCGATCCCCCAAGGGTGGTACAGGTCCAGATCTGGCAGTTCAGTCGCCATTAACTCAGCATCAGCAAGCCCGGCACAAGGGTCTTCCGAGGCGTAGCCGGCAATATCGCAAGCTGCCTTCACAGTCTCTCTGATGGCTTCAGATGAACTGTCTGAAGTACTGGCTGATCCTTTTTTCTTTCCCTGATAAACGGTGATACCAAAACCCTGATCACGGTTAAACTCGACCGTTTCAACATCCCCCATTCTGACACCTACCGAGAGGCCTGCGTCCAGACTGACACCGACTTCACAGGCATCTGCCCCCTGACGTCGCGCTTCGTCCAGAATATCACTGACCAGTGTCTTCAGGCGATCCTCTTCAGAGCGGGGATCCAGTACAGCGTTGGTTTTATCACCCATGAACTTCCTGCCTTCCAGAATTATTCGTGTAAGTCCTATTGTGCCGTGCCCGGCTGCAAATGCCCATAGCCAAAGAAAAACAAAACATTAACGATGAATGAGCTGTCCGGACGCTACCATCATTGGCCGGGAAAAGGAGTAACAGCCTTCTCCGCTCATGGCTGAATGTCAATAACTGGAGTAAAATGCAGGCATCTCTTTAGATAGACCCGAATCATGTCAGATCAAGACCCCTACGAATTTGAAGACGACGTTGAAGAAATCATTTATGTCAGCAAATCCGAGCTCAAACGTGATATGGACGAGCTCAAGGCCATGGGTGCCCGTTTAATGGATATGAAGCCAGCCACGCTGGACAAGCTGCCTCTGAATGAGCGCCTCAGGGAAGCACTGGATGAGAGCAAGCGAATTAAAAGCAATAATGCCCGCAAACGGCATTTAGGCTTCATTGGTAAATTGATGCGAGACCAGGAGCTGGAACCGATCCAGAAATTTCTCGACAGCCTGGACTCCACGAGCGAGGAATACAATCGTCGCTTTCACCAATTGGAACGCTGGCGTGACCGCCTGATCAATGAAGGGCATGAGGTTCTCACCGAGTACCTCGACAAATACCCTGACGCCGATCATCAGCACATACGACAACTGGTACGTAACGCCCAAAAGGAAGCCACAAAGGAGAAACCACCCGCGGCTTCCAGAAAACTGTTCAAATACTTGAGAGAAGTAGACGAAGAACACTGCTCTTAAGTAACAACAGAGTGTCAGTCGGCACTCTGTTAACGTATCAAGGAAGGGTTATCCGTAAACACTCCATCAACACCCCATCCTCTTAATCGATCAGCCGTATCCTTTTCGTTAACGGTGTAGCAATACAACTCATAACCTGCGGCTTTGATTTCATGCGCCTTTTTTTCTCTAAGTTTTTTGGCATTCAGATGAATCGTCTTAGCATCAACCTGTCTGGCTTTATGTTTCCAGTTTCGAGGCAACGATTCGAAAAGACAACCGATCCTGCTGTCAGCTTTTGCCCGATACAAGAGCAGAGCCTTATGATTAAAGCTGGATACCAGCAGTTGATCCTCAGGAAAGCAAACTGCCTCCAACACAGCTACCACTTCCTCAATCAGAAGTTTTAAATCGCAACGATTGGGTTTCAACTCAAGATTCAGGCTCAGCTTCAGTTCCTTGATCAAAGTCAGTGTTTCATTCAGTGTTGGCACCTTTTCACCGGTGAACGCTTCTGAAAACCAGCTTCCGGCATCCAGAGTAGCCACCTGATCCAGGCTCATTCTCTTCAAATGCCCGCGTCCTGAAGTGGTTCTGCTCATTGTTGGATCATGAAACATCACCGCTGAGCCATCTCCCAGCAGGGTCACATCCAGCTCTATCCATTTCAGCCCCAAATCGGCTGCTTTCTGAATGCCAGCCAAAGTATTCTCTGGAGCCAAAGCGGCTGCACCTCGATGCCCGATCACTGAGTCCATGAACATATGCTTATCTCTTCAATGCCCGCTGATTAACTTGTCTACTATTATGCTTATTTTCGTGGCAAAAAACCGTATGCAACATGGAAGATTGTTATCAGGGGTATAACGATGCGAGAAGCGCTACTCAGTATTGATGTGGGCACAGCCAGTTTGCGAGCTGCTCTGGTCAACACAAAGGGAAAGATACTGGCAAAGAACATCCAGAAACTAAAGCTCTGGCAGACCTCTGGTATAATGGAACAGTCTTCTGATGACATATATGGCTGTCTCGTTAACTCTATCAGAAAGCTGATTGAGCAATATCACCAGCCAGTGTCTATAAAAGGGATTGGCATTGACGCTACCGCATCCCAGGTTTTACTCAATCACGATCTGGAGCCTCTTCACCTGCCCGGCAATCCGGAAGCCAATATTCTTGGCTGGATGGATCATCGTTCACAACCTCAGTCCCTAATCATTAACAAACAATTCGAATCAGCCTCTGGCCGGAATGCGCCCGCTAAACAAATTCCTGAAATGTGTCTTTCCAAAATGCTCTGGCTCAAGCAGGAACAACCTGAATTATGGTCACAATGCGGGTTAATTCTCGATCTTTATGACTTCATCACCTGGAAGCTCACCGGAGTCATCACCCGAACACCATGCTCCAAGGTCACCTGCGAACCAAAAGAAATACTCAAGGCCCTGAATATTAACAATCCTGAATTGAGACGGGGAGAATTACTTTCACCATGCTCCCCGGTTCCCGGAGGCTTGAGTAACGCTTCAGCAGAAGCAACAGGACTGCCAGCAGGCACAACGGTTGCCACTGGAATGGTTGATGGCTTAGGTGGCAGTCTCGCAGCTCTTGGGCCAATTCATCCGGAAAAAGACAACAGCAGTCTGGAAAGCAGACTCAGCATGGTCGTAGGCACCTCGACAATTTATGTAGCCAGTAGCCGTTCTGCAAGAACCATTGAAGGTGTCTGGGGGCCTATGCCTTCAGCTCTTGAAGGCTTTTACCACAACATAGTTGGACAATCAGCAGCGGGAGCATTGATTGAGCATCTGTTAACCAGCCATCCTTCCTATGCTAAAGCTTTGAATGAATCGAAAAAAAACCACAAGAGCATTTACTCATACCTCAACACTGTTCTGAAAAACATGGCCGGGGACACGCATAAGCTATCCTTGCTAACTTACGACATTCATCTTTTACCTTATTTCGCCGGTAACCGCTGCCCCAGAATGGATATGAGCCTGAAAGGGATGATGACAGGGCTGAGCCTCGATCAAAGCATTGATAGTCTGGCCCTGACTTACCTGGCCTGTATTCAGGCCATTGCATTGGAAGCCAGACACAACATCGAACGACTTACCCAAAATGGCTACTGCTTCAGCGAACTCCGACCCTGTGGCGGTCTAGCCAAAAATACACTGTTTGTTCAGGAGCATGTCAACATAACAGGTATACGAGCCAAAATGCCTCAGGAACCCGACTGTATGCTGTTAGCAGGCGCCTTATTATCTTCTGTCGCATGTGGAACATACGCTTCTCTGGAAGAAGCGATTCAGGCTATGAGTCAGCAAAAGGAAACACTATACCCTGACACATCGCTTGCAGCATATTGCGACAAAAAATACAGGATTTATCTTGAACTGTATGAGGATCAGAAGAAGTACAACAGGATGATGAGTGGCGAGTTCAGAAACAGAAAAGGCCTGACTTAAAAATCAGACCTTTTTGAAACTGGGGTGGACGATGGGGTTCGAACCCACGACCACCGGAATCACAATCCGGGGCTCTACCAACTGAGCTACGCCCACCACTTCGACGCTTCGGGAAAAAGATGCCATCCCCGAAGACGCGGCTGATTATAAGGAAACCCTACTTCCTTGCAAGCAAAAAATAGCACTTCTGGTAAAAACCGAAATCTTTTTGTCCCGTCGGCTTGAAATAATCCGGATACCCTCCACTCTTGAAAGCAGGGTTTTCCAGAGACCTTTAAGTTTGGTACGTCGATCTGCTGTCATGATCAAACTTCATTTAAAATAAGGGCATTAAAACAGGAGACTTTGATGGTTTTGTTTTTTTTGGGGGGGCGATTTAGGTTTACATATCGCTGATATGTTGTACGGGTTTTCTCTGTGATGGGCTATCCCGTCACAATTCACTGTATAAACAAAAAGGCCCACAAATTTCTTGGTGGGCCTTTTTGTTTATTTAACGCCTGACAGTGACCTACTCTCACATGGGGAAGCCCCACACTACCATCGGCGATGCATCGTTTCACTTCCGAGTTCGGGATGGGATCGGGTGGTTCCAATACTCTGTGGCTATCAGGCAAAACTGGTTTGCTTCAAAGATTACTGATCGACTCGAAGCTAAAACACTGCCATATTTTCAGCGTTTTCAAAATAAGGTGCCTGGCGATGACCTACTCTCACATGGGGAAACCCCACACTACCATCGGCGATG
>NZ_JAHHPR010000336.1:0-1391 GCF_024606255.1 Endozoicomonas sp. SESOKO3 | reverse complement strand
TTGCGACAGAAGCCGATAGATTCGACTTTCAACATTGCCTTTTCTCAATGTTTTATGGGGGTGGTTTCCATATTGATCGCGATTGTTGCCGATTGTTAAGCAACCCACTCCAACAGTTTATTCACTATGCACGGCGGTTAGCTGAGTGTGAGTTCCTGGTATCTCAGCAGGAAAAATCAGAGGACAGTCTGCATGAACTGTTAATGAGTGATGAGATCGCTGAGGGCACTCGATCGGAGCTCTTGCATCATTATTTATTGGAAGATACCGTTTACGCTCCCCAATTGATTGAGCAGGTGTATGGCCTGAGCAATCAATACTTTGTTATCAATCCATCCTGGTGTTACAGACTGGAGTTTTATCTTCCACCGGCTCATCCGCTTTCAGATGATAAAGACAAGGTCAGGAATATCTTGCTGAATCACGGACTGAAATATGCCAGTCAACGGATTCTGAATGATAGAGAGCTGGTATTAGCAGCCATTGCAGAATATCCAGATGACCTGATGTATGCGAGTAAAGAACTGAAGAATGATAACGATGTTGTCATTGCCGCAGTCAGTCGAAATGGCTTGGCGCTGGACTATGCAAGCCGGGAACTTAAGGGTAATACAAAGGTGGTCATGGCTGCAGTCAGTCAAAATGGCCTGGCGCTGATTTATGCAAGCCCGGAACTTCAGGATAATAAAGAGGTGGTCATGGCTGCTGTAGCAAATGAACCGGACGCTCTGAGATATGCCAGTAAAAGACTACGAAGCGATAAAAAAAATGATTCTAATGGCCATGGCTGATAGTACTTTTTACTTATCGTTGTTTTTTTCTATTGCGTGTTTCAGGCTAACGGAGGAACTTTATAAAAAGATCCCAGTCTAACGAAGTTAATTGATTGATTTGACAGCCCCTTGGCCATTAAGTCATGGATGAATATTAACTTTGAAGGGATATATTTATGTTACCCGCCGGATCTGAAAAAACATGTCATCAAGTCCCCGCAACGAATCCGAATAAGGATAGCCGGGCCAGTAGTTCATCCAATAGGTATTTCAGGGATACTGACACCATCCCTGTCTGCACAACGCCAATTACCAAGCGCCTTTGCAGTGCATCTGTCCCGGGTCTGGCTACTGACAACTCTCCCCCATGCCGTGAACTGCTCGGGGGCAAGGGAATGTTTCTGCAGCTCATGCAGGCAATAGGACTGTCTGTGCCACCGTTCAAATGTGTTTCAGTCCGGGCAATGAATGCGCTTGAACAACACCCTCTGGATACCCATTGTTTAGCCCGCTATCTTCCGGGGATGGCCCTTGAATCGGACGCAGAGTGCAGCCTGATGAAGATCAGGGAATACCTAAGCACCTTGCCACCTTCAGAGCAAAACCAAAGGGATGAAT
>NZ_JAHHPR010000335.1:0-1839 GCF_024606255.1 Endozoicomonas sp. SESOKO3 | reverse complement strand
AAGTTATCATGGGAAATAGTGGCTTTTTCTTCCCATGATCGTTCGTCTTTCTGGCCGGGAGGACGATGAGTCATGGGCAGAAAAAGCCATCATTACCCACAGGCTTTTAGTAGTATCGGCCACCTTCAGTGTCGATGGCCGCTATGTGGTGACCGCCAGTTTTGATGGCAAAGCGAAAATCTATGGCAAGAACAACGATGGGTCATGGATAGAAAAAGCTATTATTTCTCATGACGGTTGTGTCAGGTCAGCCACCTTCAGCGCCGACGGTCGCCATGTGATGACGACCAGTAATGATCCCAAGGTGAAAGTCTATGGCCTGAATGACGATGGATCATGGGAAGAAAAAGCTATCATTTCCCATAAAAAAGAGGTCAACTCAGCCACATTCAGCCCCGATAACCGCTATTTGCAGACCTCCAGTGATGACGACGAGACGAAAATCTATGGCCTGAAGGACGGTGGTTCATGGGAAGTAAAAGCCATCATTTCCCATGACGATATTGTCAACTCAGCCACATTCAGCCCCGATAGCCAACATGTGATCACCGCCGGTTACGATGGCACGGCGAAAATTTATGGTCGGCAGAACGATGAAACCTGGAAAGAAAAAGCCATCATTTCAGATCATGGTACAATCAATTCAGCCACCTTCAGCATGGATGGCCATGTGTTGACCATCCAGACCTTCCATAGCGTTAGTACGTTGAAAATCACTGAACTACAGATGAGTGACTGATGGTTTGCTGTCACTCATTGGCCCAGGCCCACATTATTCTTCTGCAACACCTGCTCAGCACGATAACTTGAGCGCACCAGGGCACCGGCCACGACTTCAACAAAACCTCTTTCCAGGCCCCACTGACGATACTTCTCGAACTCTTCGGGCGTCACGTAACGTTCAATTGGCAAATGGTTTTTGGTGGGTTGCAGATACTGGCCCAGAGTCAGGATATCGCAATCAATGGCCCTGAGATCATTCATAGTCTCAATGATTTCGTCCTCGGTTTCACCCAGACCCAGCATCAGGCTGGTTTTGGTGAGTACATCGGGTCGGTATTTTTTGGAGTGAGCCAGAACAGCGAGCGTCTGTTCATAGCTGGCACGCGGGTCACGAACAGGATGTGTCAGTCGTTTAACGGTTTCAACGTTCTGAGCGAAAACGGCAATACCGCTGTCAACCACAGTTTCTACATCTGCCAATACACCCAAAAAATCCGGTGTCAGCGCTTCAACGTCGGTTTCAGGATTGACTTCCTTCACCCGTTTTACGACGGCGGCATAATGACCGGCACCGCCATCTTCAAGGTCATCACGGTTAACAGAGGTCAGAACCAGGTATTTCAGGTTCATCAGTTTTACGCTGTTGGCCGTGTGGTCCGGCTCCTCCTTATCCAGCCAGCCTTTGGGGTTCCCGGTATTCACCGCACAGAAGCGACAGGCACGGGTGCAGACATCGCCCATCAGCATGATAGTGGCGGTACCGGAACTCCAGCACTCATTGATGTTGGGGCACATGGCCTCTTCACAAACGGTACTCAGTTTGTGCTCATGAACAGTCTCTTTGACTTCTTTGAACTTGCTGCCGTACCTGGGCTTGATTCTCAACCAATCCGGCTTGCGCATAAAAGGCTGAACCGCTTCATCGGAGCGATTGCTGGCCTTGATGCCATTCTTGATGGCGGTAATGCCTTTTTCATTGACAAATTTCTCGCCACTCTGAATGGTAACAGCCGGAATCTGGACGGTTGGAATCAGGTTGCTATCGGTCATAGAATCCCAGTTATGTCGATCAGTTGTACCGTTTGTGAACCCGTTCGTTCACTAACTTGAATTTGG
>NZ_JAHHPR010000334.1:0-2034 GCF_024606255.1 Endozoicomonas sp. SESOKO3 | reverse complement strand
ACCTGCGGTGGGCTGCCCTGCCCCGGGAAGTGCTTGAGATAATCGCCAGCTATTTGTCCATCGAAGATCTCAATAATTTTGGGCAAACATCGACGACAATGAGCGATCGCCTGAGTTCATGCGGTCTGGAAGAAGTCCATCACTTCCTCTCTCTGAGCAGACAAAGGCAGACTTCGTGCCGGACAATCATTCAGTCCAGTCATCTACTCCTTGAGTACCTCAGGACATTGTCCATATTTTCTGTTCGTCATTTCCCTGTACAACAGGGCCCGGCCTTTTACTCCTTTTACGCCAGCCATTTGCGCCAGCAGATTCTCGATGGGACCACACTGAGCCTTATACCCAGTGGCGTTTTAGAGGTTCGCCAAAAACATCATCTGCGTGATCATATTCCCTTTGTCATTGAGAAGAAGTCGGATAACTACAGTGATATCCTGGCTCCGGGTCCTGATGGTCAATGGGTCAGGGAAGCTGAGATCACACACGATTACCTGGTCGAATATCATCATCAGCAGGCCGACCATATTTTATTTGTCGAGCAACCCTTTGCGTTGAGAGAAGGACCGTTTCCTTACAATTACACTGGCAAAGAGCATTTTCTATCTGTCTATGAACGCAAGAATGATGCGTGGGTTGAGCAACAACTGACATCGGGTGAGATTTTTCCTGAATGTCAGGATAAGCAAATCTTTAGGATACGCCTGTCACCTGATGCCAAGTCAGCGGTCTGTATTAACATGAGCGACGGTGTTGCTATTCTCGGTCGGGGGGCTGATGGGCAGTGGATCAACAGAGGCAACATTAATACAAGTCTTTATCCCCGGCTGTTCAGTCCTGACAGCAATCATCTTGCGCTTTATGATGGACCATGCATCAAGGTGATGAGCCGGGCAAAAGATGATTCCTGGTCACAAACGGGTGACATTGTTGTTACCAACCCTGCTGATGATCTGAAAGAAACACCCAGCGGCGAAACAGTGAGCGACTTTGATTATCTACGCGTGGTATTCAGTCCGGATAACCGCCATTTTGCTACATGGTTTGAGGAGGCCGGCCATGATTCACATCACAATGATATTCAACGGCGTTATTTCTTTGTCGTCATTTTTGCCCGTGACCCGCAAGGGCAGTGGCGTGAAAAAGAGAGAATCGTTGAATCCTGTAACCGGGCAACCCGATATTTCACTCTTAAACCTGAATTCAGCCTGGATGGTCGGCTTCTGATTATCACCACTCGGGAAAGTATTGATATCTGGGAATTAACTGACGACCAATGGCACAAATCTGCACAGAAGAAGCCCCGGAGCGGCGGCGGTGAAATTCAATTTTCTGTGGACCCTTGTGAATTCATCAGAAGTTGCAATCAAAGCGTAACGATCTGGCGCAAGGCAGCGTCGGGAATCTGGGGCGAGACACAAACATTTCCGGCTGAGTCCCTGGTAGAAAGCAGCCCCAACGGTGAAACCATTGTTTGTAACGATCGTGCCGGACATACTGATATTTATCAACGTAAGCCTTTTGCTGAAACTTTGGGACAGCCATTCGTTGAACCCGCCGCCGTTGAATGGGTCAATCAACGCATTGGGTTTTCCATCATAGGTGCAGGTTTCAATCAGGAAGGTTGTCTTCTGGCTGTGATTCCCAAGACGGGAACGCACAGCCTGATTCTGTTCGGTTTGACGGCAGAAGGGAGCTGGCTGGAAAGGGCCCGTTTGCAAACAGAAGGCAGAATTTTCAAATTTTGCTTCAGCCCTTGCAGCCGCACCCTTCAAGTCCGCAGTTTGTGCCCTCCCACCGGCTCTACCAGAGGACGAGAGTTTTTTTCGCTTTGGCAGATCATGCCCGACAAGGTCACCCAAATGCCTGAACCGGGCACCTCCATTTGACAATGAACTAAATTATTTTCTCATTGTCCAAATAATTAAGACGATGGTGTCAGAATCATATCATTCGCACATCCTTTTGAGATTAACTGAACGACTGTCAGGCAGGATTGAACATGCTGACTATATGAGCTGACTACAAGAACGGTAT
>NZ_JAHHPR010000333.1:0-3932 GCF_024606255.1 Endozoicomonas sp. SESOKO3 | reverse complement strand
GCCCAGTAGATGCCATTCTGGGCGCTGCCAGGCAAATGCACACGGTCATGAAAGATGAGTGCACTGGCTGTGACCTTTGTGTTGAACCCTGCCCTGTTGACTGCATAGACATGGTAGCCATCGAAACAACGCCCCATACCTGGAGCTGGACCTTGCCCTCCAGGGAAGCAGAACCTGGCCTGATAGCCACGGATATGAGAGGACAAACCGTATGAATCTGCCTCTCAGGGATATCACTGAATCCAGGCACATGCCCGAAGTCAAAGTCAGAGTCTGGCCACTGACGGGAGGCATTCATCCTGAGGAAAACAAGCGCCAATCTACCAGCGTGCCTATCAAGTCTGTCCCAATGCCGGATAAGTTAATTCTGCCATTGTCACAGCATGCGGGCTCTCCTGCAGAGCCTATTGTTGCTGTTGGAGACAGAGTGCTAAAAGGACAAATGATTGCCAGAGCTACCGGCTTTGTCAGCGTGCCCGTTCACGCCCCTACCTCGGGCACTGTGTCTGCAATACGTTCAGAAGCGATACCCCATCCCTCCGGAATGCACGACGAGTGCATTACATTAATTCCGGATGGCAAAGATCAATGGTGTCAGCTCCAGCCAATCAACGATTATAAATCTGTTGAGCCATCAACTCTGGTTGAGCTTATCCGCCAGTCGGGTATTGCAGGTATGGGCGGAGCAGGCTTTCCAGCCGCAGTCAAGCTGTCACCAAGAAGCCCGATACATACACTGATTCTGAATGGCACTGAATGTGAGCCGTATATCACGGCTGATGACATGCTCATGAGAGAGCGTGCCGACAGCATTGTGACCGGCGCAGAGATTTTACAACACCTTCTCACGAGTGAACGTTGTCTGATCGGCATTGAAGACAATAAACCAGAGGCGATTGAAGCCCTCAAAAAAGCCGTTGCCCAGAGCAGCAACGGTCATCAAATAAAAGTGGTTGTCTTCCCAACCAAATACCCTTCGGGTGGCGAAAAGCAGCTGATTCAAATATTGACAGGCCTGGAAGTTCCCTCAGGAAAACTACCTTCCGATTTGGGTATTGCTGTTCAAAACGTTGGCACAGCGGTGGCTGTCTGTGATGCTGTCCAGCATGGCAAGCCGCTGATTTCCAGAATCACCACCATGACTGGCGAAGCGCTCTCAAAACCGGGCAACCTTGAAGTTCTTCTGGGAACACCTGCCAGACACCTTCTGTCCGCAGCAGGCATCAACGATCGTCAACTGGACGCATTGATTATGGGTGGCCCTATGATGGGTTTCACGCTGAACGGGCAGGATGTCCCTGTCATCAAGACCAGCAACTGTCTGATTGCCGGAACCCGTGAAGAATTCCCTCCGGCCATGCCGGCTCAGGCCTGTATTCGCTGCGGTATGTGTGCAGAAGCCTGTCCATCATCTTTGCTACCTCAACAGCTTTACTGGCATGCGAAATCAGAAAACCATGAGCAGCTGAAACATCACAACCTGTTTGACTGTATCGAATGCGGTGCTTGTTCCTACGTGTGTCCCAGCAGTATTCCACTGGTTCAATACTATCGAGCCTCCAAGGGTGAAATTCGGGCTCAGGAAGCCAGACATGCCAAAGCAGAACGCTCCAGGGTGCGCTACGAAAATCGCCAGACCCGTCTTGAAAGAGAGCAGGCTGAAAAAGAAGCCAAGCGCAAGGCTAATGCAGAACGTGCTGCCAGATTGAAAGCTGAGAAGGCAGCATCAAGCAATAAAGAATCGTCTGCAGTCCCGGATCCTGTTCAGGCAGCCATTGAAAGAGCCAAGGCCAAAAAAGTGGCAGCAAGCACAACTACCAACAAACCGGCAAAAACGACACTGTCTGCAGATCAAAAAGAACTCAGGATTCAGTTATCACTGGCCAGCGCCCAGCTGAAGAAAACCCGCAGAGCCCTGACTCAGGCTCAGGAGAAGGGAGAAGGCGACATTGACAAGCTGAGTGCTGATGTCAGCATGCTGGAAGCTCAGGTAGCCAAACTGCAAAAAGAATTTGAAACGGCAGCTGTTTCAGAGCCTTCAGCCATAGAACAGCCTTCAGCTATACGACAGCAACCGAGAGCTGAAAAAAACCTTGATAACGAAGCTGCCAAAAAGTTGAAAATAGAATCCGCTATGGCTAAAGCAGCATTGAAAAAAGCGGAAAGAGCTTTGGCTACAGCCCTTGAAGAAGGCAGTTCTGAAACGGAAGCCCTCAGAGACGCAGTGGAAGAGTACCGCCAGAAAGCAGACAGCCTGACCAAAGAATTAGTTGATGCCAACACAGGAAAGCCAGCAAAATCCTCAGCAGATGACAAAAAGCTGAAAGTTGAACAGGCGATGGCCAAAGCGGCTTTGAAGAAGGCTGAGCGAGAAATGACAAAAGCTCAGGAATTGGGCTCCGATGACACTCTCTCCCTTCAGGACAAAATAGACGAATGTCGTAAAAAACTTGAACAACTGGAATCCGGAAAACCATCCGTCGCTGATAACGCAACGGGAGCGACCAGTTCGTCATACCCGGTAAAGACTGAAACCAGCGACGACCTTAAGAAATTGAAAATTGAGAACGCTATGGCCAGAGCTGCACTCAAGAAAGCCCAAAGGGCACTGGATAACGCCGAAGGCGATACCCAGGCCCTGGAAGCGGCCCTGACCAAAGCACAAACCAAAGCAGCTGAAGCAGAAAATGCTCTGGCCGCAGCAAGTTGATTCTCTCTTGATAAACAGTCGGTATTTACGATGACCCTGGTAAGGCAGACATCCCCCCATGCTCGCAGTCCCAACAGCACGCAGCAGATAATGAAATGGGTCCTACTGGCAGCAGTGCCGGGCCTGGCCATGCAGACAGTCTTTTTTGGCTGGGGAACGCTGATCAATCTCGTCTGGTGCATATTGATTGCAGTGGGCTCAGAAGCGCTGGTACTGAAAATACGACAACGCCCCATCAGCTTCTATCTCACTGATGGTTCAGCCATTGTCACCGCCGTGTTGTTGGCTCTGGCACTGCCCCCCCTCTCGCCCTGGTGGCTAACCCTGATTGGAATCTCTTTCGCCATTATCATTGGCAAGCAACTCTATGGGGGGCTGGGTAACAATCCATTTAATCCGGCCATGCTGGGATACGTGCTGTTGCTGATTTCCTTCCCTCAGGAAATGACTCAATGGCTACCTCCGGTGGGTGCAGCAGGCCACACTGCTGTGAAAAGCTTCAGCGAGGCACTTTTCACTATTTTCCCACTCTTCGGTCACCCCATTAATATTGACGCCATCAGTATGGCAACGCCGCTGGATATTGTTCGGGAAAATACCTCCCTGACCATGAAAGAGCTCTGGTCAGAAAATCCGGCCTTCCAATATTTTGCAGGTCGTGGGTGGCTCTGGATCAACCTTGCCTATCTGTTGGGTGGCCTTTTTCTGCTCTACAAAAGGGTTTTTAGCTGGCACGCCCCGATGGGCATGCTGGCAGCTCTGCTGGTAATGTCTACCCTTTTCTGGGGCGGAGCCGGGTCTGGCAGCCACGGTTCGCCATTGTTCCACTTATTCAGTGGTGCCACCATGCTGGGTGCTTTTTTCATTATTACCGACCCCGTCAGCAGTGCTACCAGCAACAAGGGAAGGCTGATCTTTGGTGCCGGAACAGGCATTCTTGTCTATATTATCCGCACCTGGGGCGGGTACCCTGACGGTGTCGCCTTCGCGACGCTGCTAATGAACATGGCAGCGCCCATGATTGATTACTATACCCAGCCAAGAACCTATGGTCATAAGAAGCCGAACAAGGGGCTGCCAGAGCAGCACTGAGCTAAGCAGCCCTGAGCCAAGCAGCCCTTAGTGAATGAATGTGAAATGAGTGACTCACGAATGTCCACGGATAAAGAAAGTCAAAATGACCCAAATCCATCTTCTGAACGGAAGATACCTTCTGCCGGCC
>NZ_JAHHPR010000332.1:0-1757 GCF_024606255.1 Endozoicomonas sp. SESOKO3 | reverse complement strand
AGTCACTGGTCAGGACCGAACGTTCCTGATTCTGTTCCTCGATCTTGTCCAGTGTTTCCAGAGCACGATTCCTATAGCCGCTATCAATATCTTTCCGGGCTGCTTCGGTTCTCAACTCAATAACAGAAGTAATGGATGTATAACGCTGAGAGTCTTTCCGGTAGCTCTGTTCCCCGTGTTCCAGAAACGCCACTGCTGCCAGAGTGGAGACCGTGAACAGGAACAGGAACACCGAGAACAGGAACGGGAACACCGGGAACCGAGAACGGAAACGCAGGAGGAACAGGAACAAGATTCAGAAACGCAAGAGCAAGAGCCAGAAGAAACAGAACTCAGCAAACTGGAGGAAGCCAGGCAGCTGATAAGAGAACAGACTCCCGGAGAAATGATCTCCGTGCGGTTTGTTAAAGACAGCCTGAAGGTTGGGTACCCGAAGGCGAAACACATCATCAAACAAATGGAACAGATGGGACTGATTGCGGCGAGTGGTAAGTCCTTTATTGTGAATGGAGAATAAGAATGAAACATCTAATGGTCGATCTGGAAACCATGGGCAACGGCAGTCAGGCTGCCATTATTGGCATCGGGGCTTGTTTCTTTGACCCGGTAACAGGTCAGATCGGGGAGACCTTCTCTCGAAATGTCACTTTGCAGTCTTCAGTGGATGAAGGCTTAAAGATGGACGTTTCCACCGTTGAGTGGTGGTTGAAGCAGGACGATGATGCACGGGCTATCTTCCAGCGTTCCGGCTATCCATTACCAGAAGTGTTACAGGAATTTCTTGACTTCATCCCGGAGAGACTCAGGCGCTCTGTCCAGCTCTGGGGCAATGGTGCCTCGTTCGATAATGTGATTCTGGAAAATGCCTTTGATGTCTGTGGTCTGAAAGCGCCCTGGGCCTTTTGGAATCATCGGGACGTGAGAACCATCGTTGAGCTGGGCCGGACGATCCTGGGCATTGATCCCAAGCGGGACTTTTTTTTCGATGGGGTTAAGCATGATGCGTTGAGCGATGCTGTTCATCAGGCGAGGTATGTGTCTGCGATCTGGGGGGAGTTGCAGGGCGCGGTGGATCTGGCTCGGACTGTCGAGGGTGGGAAGGCTGAGAAGGAGTTGGCTTTGCATTTTAGGGAGTGATCACTAAAGCGCTCCCAGAAAGAAAACCCCGCTGCTATGGCGGGGTTTGTTGCATTTGCTATCTCTCTTCTTCAAGGAATTGCTCTGCAAGCAGAGGGTAGTGTTGCCTGATTTCCTGCCGCCGCCTGATATCCAATAGAGGCTGTACGTCGTTGGCTCTGTGCCATAAACAGGGCTGACCAGGGGCTGGGCTGATAAGCAGGTACATATCTCTGCCATCGAAACGGCAGCCTGCCACTATTCCACGTCTGGATGCTTTACCGATGGCCATGCTGCTTCTCCCTGAGTTCGTTCTCAAGACGTTCAATCAGACGACGGCTTTGTTGCAGGATGACTTTGCAGTCATGGATGGTCAGATGCCTGGGGAGATCGACAAGGCTCCAGTTTTCCAGCGATTTCATGGCCTCGGCCAGATCAGTGGCCTGTGCTTCGCGGTGTTCAAGGAGCTGGTCTTCTTTAAGATGGCTGTCCATAACTCCTCCCACCCCCGTTAAGACCGAGACGCACGACGATGGCCCCGACTGCTGATTCTCCAGTCATTCCTGTGCTATTATTTTTCATGCAATAGACCTTTAATTGTTCTTGGGTTATTTGCCTCAAAGCCTCTGGTGTTGTAGCAC
>NZ_JAHHPR010000331.1:0-2051 GCF_024606255.1 Endozoicomonas sp. SESOKO3 | reverse complement strand
AGATTAGGTTGACTATGTCGATGTTATGCCATTCGTTGTGGCCGCCGATGTTGTAGTTTTCGCCGATTTTGCCCTTGTTGAGAACCAGCTCGATTCCTCGGGCGTGATCTTCTACATAGAGCCAGTCGCGGATTTGTTTGCCGTCGCCGTATATGGGGAGTGGCTTGTCGTGCAGGATGTTTGTGATGACCAGAGGGATCAGCTTTTCCGGGAAATGGTAAGGGCCGTAGTTGTTGGAGCAGTTGCTAATTGTGGTCTTTAGGCCGTAGGTTTCCTGATAGGAGCGAACCAGGTGGTCACTGGATGCTTTGCTGGCTGCATAGGGCGAGTTTGGGGCGTAAGCGGTTTCTTCGGTAAAGGCTGGTTCACTTAACGACAAAGTGCCGTATACCTCGTCAGTAGAGACATGATGGAAACGATGTTCTTTACCTTTTAACAGGTCTTCGTCCAACCACACTTTTTTTTGCCGCTTTGAGCAGGCTGTGGGTGCCTATGATATTCGTTTCAAGGAATGCATCCGGGCCTGTTATGGAGCGGTCTACATGGGATTCAGCTGCAAAGTGGACTAAAGTGTCGATTTTATGGTTTCTCAGTAAACCTTCTACCCGTTTTGTATCCAGAATATTCCCGTGTACAAAGGTGTAATTGGGGTGATCTTTGATGGGATCAAGGCTGGCAAGATTTCCTGCATAAGTCAGGGCATCAAGAACTACGATGTTATGCTCGGGGTATTGTTTTATCCAGTATTGGACAAAGTTTGCTCCAATGAATCCGGCGCCACCGGTGACTAATAGTGATTTCATGAAACTGGTTTGTCTGACTTAAGCTCTGTGAGCACGGACCTGAGAGCACTTCGCCAATGTTCAATGGGAAGCTCTAACTCAGAGTATGTCAGCTGTTTGTCCAAAACGCTGTATTTAGGGCGTTCAGCCGGAGTAGGGTAGGCCGAAGTTGGAATTGGTTTGACCGGGATGCTTTTTTTCAGAATGCCAAGAGATAGCGCTTCTTCCTGGATGGCCACGGCGAAATCGTACCAGCTTGCTACTCCGGCGTCGGTCCAGTTGAAGATAGCTTGAAGCTGGAAGCTGGGCAGAGAATTGTTCCCGACATTCTCTGCATTTCCACCATCCTTGGCGGTCAAGGCTTGAAGCTTTTTTAATGATTGCCAGCAGCATAGTGCTAGTGACCTGGCGGAAGTGGGGGTGCCAATTTGGTCAAAAACGATACCTAGCTGATCTTTTTCTTGCATCAGGTTGAGCATGGTTTTTACAAAATTATTACCGTGGGAGGAATAGACCCAGGCTGTGCGAATGACAACGGCTTTGTTGCCGAGTATCTCAAGTACCTGCTTTTCGCCCTGAAGCTTGCTTTCTCCGTAGACACTGACAGGGTTGGTTTTGTCTGTCACTTTATAGGGTGTTGATTGGGAGCCATCAAAGACAAAGTCTGTCGAAACCTGTACCATCGGGATGTCATGCTTTGAGCATGCTTCCGCCAGGAAAGCGGCGCCTTTGGTGTTCACTGCGAAAGCTGAATCAATGTCTGTCTCTGCTTTATCAACCGCAGTATAAGCTGCGGCATTGATCACCGCTTCAGGCTGATGAGCATCAAAGTAAGCATTAACAGATTCCTGACAGGTAATATCCAGTTGATACCGATTGGCACACAGCAGCTCTGTTCCTTCAGGCACAGCCCTCTGCAACTCATACCCCAATTGCCCACCGGAACCCGTAATTAACACTCCCATTTTCAAACTTCCCTCACCCAGCTACCAGGCCGAAAATTGTTCCCAGCATTTTCGGCACTTCCACCATCCTTAGCAGTCGCTTCCAGCTTCCAGCTTCCAGCTTCAGAAAACGCTATACCATCCTCGTCTTTACCAGACAACAGGGGCTGTTCACCATCAACCAACGGCCATTCAATCGCCAACTCAGGATCGTTCCAGGCAATACTCAAATCGTATTCTGGTGCATAATAATCTGTGCATTTGTAAACGAAGTCAGCAATTTTGCTGGTGACATAAAAACCATGGGCAAAGCCTTCGGGCACCC
>NZ_JAHHPR010000330.1:0-1513 GCF_024606255.1 Endozoicomonas sp. SESOKO3 | reverse complement strand
CGCACGAATGCGCCATACAGCTGGAACCGTTTTTCAAAGCAGCATTTGAAGGCGACTGGCAGGAAGTTGAAAGTATTCAGCAAACCATCGTAGAACTGGAGCACGAGGCTGATGTCATCAAAAAGAATGTTCGCCTCTCCCTGCCCAAAAGCCTGTTTCTGCCAGTGCCCAGAAATGATCTTCTGGAGATCGTGACAGTGCAGGATAAAGTAGCGAACAGGACCAAGGATATTGCAGGCATTGTGCTGGGCAGACAAATGATGATACCCCAGGAAATGAGAGAGGCTTTTCTTGACTACCTGAAGCGCTCCATCGCCACTTCTGCTCAGGCAGTCAGAGCCATGGATGAACTTGATGAGCTGCTTGAGACCGGCTTCAGGGGAAGGGAAGTCAGTCTGGTCGAAGAACTCATTGAAGAGCTGGACCAAATAGAAAGCGATACCGACAAACATCAGATTGAAGTCAGAAAAATTCTATTCAAACTGGAAAAAGACCTCCCACCTGTGGATGTCATTTTCCTCTACAAAATTATTGACTGGGTCGGTGACCTGGCAGATCGAGCATCAAGAGTTGGCAGTTATCTTCAATTGCTGCTTGCCCGTTAACTCTATTGACTGGAATAACATCCATGAGCATTATCGCTGAGTATGGAACGATACTGCTGGTTCTGGCCTGTCTGTTTGGTTTCTTCATGGCATGGGGCGTGGGGGCTAACGATGTCGCCAATGCCATGGGAACCTCGGTCGGTTCCCAGGCTCTGACCATCAGGCAGGCCATTATCATTGCCATCTGCCTCGAGTTTCTGGGCGCCTATCTGGCCGGAGGATCGGTTACTGATACCATCAGAAAAGGGATCATTGATCCCGACATGCCAGCACTACTGGAGAATCCACAGCTGCTGGTTTACGGCATGATGGCAGCCCTGCTGGCTGCGGGAACCTGGCTACTGGTTGCCACCCATTACGGCTGGCCGGTATCGACTACACACTCCATTGTTGGTGCCATCGTCGGCTTTGCGGCTGTCAGCATCTCGGTAGATGCCGTGAACTGGGGAAAAGTCAGCTCAATCGTTGCCAGCTGGGTTGTCTCCCCGATCATGTCTGGCTTTATTTCCTTCATGATTTTCATGAGCGTCCAGAAACTCATACTGGATACAGACAACCCTTTCCGAAATGCCAAACGTTATGTACCAATCTATATGTTTCTGGTTGGTTTTATGATGGCCATGGTGACCCTGACTAAAGGGCTCAAGCATATTGGTCTGCCTCTGGATTATCAGGAAAGCAGCCTGCTCTCGCTATTGATTGGTCTGCTGGTCATGCTGGCCGGAAAAATGGCACTTTCCAAAATCAAGGAAGATGCACAAGCCGACAAAGCTTTCCACTTTTCCAGTGTCGAGAGAGTCTTCGGCGTAATGATGATATTCACCGCCTGCTCCATGGCTTTTGCCCACGGCTCCAACGATGTCGCTAATGCGGTAGGCCCTCTGGCTGCTGTGGCCAGTATTGTTATT
>NZ_JAHHPR010000329.1:0-1474 GCF_024606255.1 Endozoicomonas sp. SESOKO3 | reverse complement strand
GCTGGCCGGAATGGAGAGACCAGGATGGCGAGTTCAATACGAAGCTGTTCCTTGCCGTCTCGTCTATGAATCATGGCAGAGGCTTTCCCAAACACGTAGAAGTAAGACTAATGCTGGACTGGCCGGAATGGAGAGACCAGGATGGCCGGTTCAATACGGAGCTGTTCCTCGCCCTCTCGTCCATGAATCATGGCAAAGGCTTCCCCAAACATGAGGAAGTGACAGTGGTGCTGGGCTGGCTTGAATGGAGACGGGATGACAAGTTCAATACGGCGCTGTTCCTCTACTACGCGTCCAGGAATCATGGCAGAGGCTTGCCCAAGCATCAGCAGGAAGTGAAAGACACGCTGAGTCGGCTGGAATCGAAAGACCAGCAGTATGAGCATGGATTCAATGAGGAGCTGTTCCGCGCTTTCTCGTCCATGTCTACGTCAAGAGGCTTGCCCCAATATGAGCAAGTGAAAGCGATTTTCAACTGGCCGAAATGGAAAGACTAGCAGCCTGTCGAACTTATGTGTCCGTAGCGAAGGTTGCGAGAAATTAAGGATAAAAATTTCTGATCCCGAGGAGAATAGCGAGCTATTTGACGAGGGAGCATGAATTTTCAGGCCAATTTATCGCAACCGCACAACTGCATGGATGCAGGAGCTGATCAGTTGCGTTTTCTGGACGCCAACAACGCCCGGCCTGTATTCGAACTGTTTACTTCTTTGACTGCCCTGCAAAAACTCAGAAAAGAGCATTCTTCTAAAAAGGCGAGACCCTTTATTATTGGAAGTTGCTCTTGATGTTTGTGAGAGTTGTCAGGAATTAGAGTTGCTTCATGGCTATTAGTTCGTTACTTTCTGCCGGTAATTGCACTACTTCACATTAAATGAACACTATTGCGGTATGACAACCTCTTTCTGGCAGACCAAATCCCTCGAACAGATGACTCCTGATGAATGGGAGAGCCTCTGTGATGGCTGCGGTCGCTGCTGCCTGCAAAAGCTGCAAGATGAGGATACAGGAGAGGTTCACTACACCTCTCTGGCCTGCAAGCTGCTGGATATTCATAGCTGCCAGTGTTCAGATTATGAACACCGCAAGGAAAAAGTCCCTGAATGCCTTAAGCTGACAGCCAGTGATATTCCTCATTTTCACTGGCTGCCAGACACCTGTGCCTATCGACTTCTGGCCGAAGGCAAACCGCTTTGCGACTGGCACCCTCTGATATCCGGAAACCCGGACAGCGTTCATTTGGCTGGCATTTCCATCGGGGCGTTTGCGCAATCAGAAAGCTCAGTGCCTGAAGAGGATTGGGAAGATTACATTATCCCCCTGCAGCCCGTCGAGCGCTGAGTCGGGCAGCCCCCGCTATCCCCGACGACATTCAGCTCCGCCGAAGGCGTCAGCTGGAATGGCCGTGTCAGGTTGCCGGGACTAGCAGCCTGTCGGACTTAAGCGTCCGTAGCGAGGATTGCAAGAAATTGAG
>NZ_JAHHPR010000328.1:0-1277 GCF_024606255.1 Endozoicomonas sp. SESOKO3 | reverse complement strand
GGCTGGAATCGCTGGTAGAGGCATTGTGCTGGCTTGGAGAAGGCAAACTCAGGGCTTTTTATGAACACCTGATGGGCCTTAAGGAAGAAAAAAAGGACTGTTTGGTTGCTGCTGCTCTGTCGTTTGCTGAGACTTCGGATCATCCGGCCTGGCAGGAAGTCTGTCGTCTGAATCAATTCTATCCGGGTGACATCGCTGTTCTCAGTCCATTACTGCTTAACGTTGTAGAACTGACTCCGGGCCAGGCCATGTTCCTCAGAGCAGGGACACTCCATACCTATCTCGAAGGTACGGCATTGGAAATCATGGCATGCTCCGACAATGTTCTCAGAGGTGGGCTGACCAGCAAGCATGTTGATGTACCCGAGCTGCTCAAGACCATTGAGTTCGTCACCGTTGCCCCTGCTGATGTGTACCTGAAGCCTGAACGGGAAGAAAATGGTGAAACCCGTTTTGTCTCTCCTGTCGATGATTTTCTTTTTAGTGTCATTCAGTCTGAGCAGGCTAGTGAACCTTTTCAGGTAAAAGCCGCCGAGATTCTCTTTTGTGTGGAAGGTCATCAGTGTATCAGAGCTGGAGAAAGATCTGTTGAACTGACACCTGGCAGTGCCTGTTTCATTAGTGCTATGGCAGAATCCTACCGAGTGGAAGGTGTTGGCCGTCTGGCCAGAGCGACATCCACTCCCTAAAACAGGGCAAATTACTTATGCTGCTTCTGCTATCTCACGATCGTGAATGAGTGACCCTTAATGTCGAACAGGGTTTTCTGATATATCATTGTTCGTTCTCTAATTTTGAAAAATATTATGCCAGTGACTCAGCTCAAACCCTTGGACCGTAAGTTTTCCGTTGCCCCCATGATGGACTGGACGGACAGGCATTGCCGTTATTTTCACCGTTTATTATCAGAGCGCTCGCTGCTCTATACCGAAATGGTGACGACCGGAGCTCTGGTATTTGGTGATAAAGAGCGTTTTCTCAAACACAATCCTGAAGAGTATCCACTGGCTCTTCAAGTGGGTGGTCACGACCCAAAACATCTTTCCCAGTCAGCGCAGTATGCTGAACAATGTGGCTACCATGAAATCAATCTGAACGTGGGGTGTCCCAGCGACAGGGTTCAGAGTGGCCGGATAGGTGCCTGTCTCATGGCAGAACCTCAAACCGTCGCAGAAGCTGTCAAAGCCATGAAACAGGCGGTCAATATTCCAGTGACGGTGAAACACAGGATTGGCATAAACGGTCGTGATACCTACGAGGAACTGGTGGATTTTGTG
>NZ_JAHHPR010000032.1:0-8149 GCF_024606255.1 Endozoicomonas sp. SESOKO3 | reverse complement strand
ACCATAAAATCAGCCTGTTAGGTATCGATATTTCTAGCTAAACGAGAATTAGTAAACATGAAGGAACTGAGTCTCACTACACAGCCCATTGCAGCTGGTGATTCGAGACATTTAAGTCAACACACATATGTGGGGATAGATTTTGGTACTTCCACAACCGTGGTTAGTATTGCCTATTTTGACTGGCAGGAGAAGCAGATAAGAACCCGCACCTTGGAGTTGAATCAAAAACTCTGTGATGGTGCTATCTATACGTCGGACAAAATTCCAACCATGCTGGCATGGCATAACGATCAGCTTTTTGTTGGAGAAGGTGCAAATCAGCTACGCCTCAAAAAAACTAAAGGCAAAAATATCTGGTATGCCTTCAAAATGGATTTGGGTAAAAAGAACCAGTATCTCTATGCTGGTTCAGAACTTGCTAATAGTAAGATGAAACTCCTCAATGGTCGAGATGCAACCACAATCTTTTTTAAGTATCTCTATCAGCAAATCCAAAGGTTTGTGCGTAAAAATGACTATCCTGAGAGTACTTGTTACTCTATAAGTATCCCTGCTTCATTTGAGCCTGACCAGCGTCAGGACATGCTGGATGCTCTGAAGGCAAATCAATTTGAGTTTCATGAAAGAGCCTTTATTGATGAGCCTAATGCAGCTTTTTTAAGCTATATCAGTGATCCTGAGCTACAGCAGTCGATACATCTTTCAGACGAGTTTAATGCCAATCTTCTGGTCTTTGACTACGGCGCTGGTACTTGTGATATCTCCATTATGGAGATTGGAGTGGATAACAATCAGTTCCGGTCATCCAACCTTGCTATCTCCAGATTTGACTATCTAGGGGGCAGAGAGATTGACCGCCTGATTGCCAACGACATACTCTACCCACAGCTTCTCTCGGAAAATCAGCTAGATGATAGCTTTTTTACCACCAGTGAAATCCGAAAGTACATTCTTCCAAAGCTTGAACGTTATGGCGAGCAGCTGAAAATCGAAGCCAGCAAAGCGTTAGCGCTTGCTTGGGATAATATTGATCTGGATACTTACGAAAACATCTTTACATTGCCTTCAGCAATTACATTTAAAACACGAAAAGGAGTCTACCAAATTGCGCAACCGGCAATGAATTTTGAGCAGTTCCAGACTGTTATGAATGCCTTTACTTCACCTGAAGGTAAAGAGGAGTTCCGCCAGAATAAAAATGAGCGTTTTGTCAGTATTTTTAACCCCATCAATACCGCACTTAGAAAAGCAAAGTTGGATGAAAGTGAAGTTGACTACGTGCTCTTTATTGGTGGCAGCGCCAAAAACCCTCTTATCCAGCAGGCGGTAAAAGATTTTTTAGATGCTAGTGATTACTTAGTCCCCAGAGATTTGCAAGCCCATGTCTCTAAAGGTGCTGCAATTAACTCTTTTCTCTACAACGGCTTTAATGAATCAGTGATTGCTCCGATCACTAATGAACCAATCTTTCTCATTATCAAACAAGAGTATGATTCATTGTTGCTAGAAAATGCAGACGATCTATTTGGATTAGATGAAGAAGATTTTGTTGAAACGGACACATCGGTTGTACCGATAATTCCAGCGGGAGCGAAAATTCCTTCTGAAACGGTAGTGATTTCCAACCTTTACATCAGCCATGTAGAACAAACGCAGATTGAGCTTCCTATCTGTTTGTCCCACCCAGCTAATATCATCCACAACCTGATCATACCTTGCGATGGTGCAACAATGGATGATGCTATTACGCTGCAGGTGTCTATTGATGCTAATCGAACTGTACATGCAAAGGCAAAATTATGTGGACAAACTAAGAGTGTCAGCCTGAAAAATGCCCTGCATCAACCGACTACAGCTAAAGAGCGTGTCGCTAAGGTGGAAGAGGAACATAGTAAAGCGGTGAGTGAAAACCAAGGTCGGGCATCGGAAGAAGAACTTTACAAACTTTATCAGTTCTATAAAAGGGAAGGTGAATCTCTGAAAGCAGCAGAAGTAGCTGAAGATTTGTACAAACAACACAACAAGTTATCACTGAATAATATTGGCTTGCTATACAGCGATGCCGGGGATCGTGAGAAAGCAATTCACTACTATCAAAAACACTTGGAAAGAACGCAGTCCGCTGCTGTTTTATTTAATTTGGCGTGTGAGTATCAATACACCGATATTCATCAGTACTTGCACTATTTACATAAAGCTCTTGAAGTTGATCCGCATCACGGTCTAGCACGTTACAGCTTACTGAAGCATCAGTTGAAGAGTAATCCGTCAAATAAAGAACTGCTTGTTCAACTATTTGATGAATGGAAAGCTGATTATGAGGCGGATCAGTTTTCATATCATATAAGTTGGTTGATTAGTTGTGCTCGACTGGCCGGCAATTATGAGTTTGTACGTAAACTCCAGAAGACATCTGCTGACATTACTGCTGATTCAACCTATAACAGAGCCAGTCTGGCTACAGCTAAAAAGGAGTAATGCTGTGTCACAATGGATGATTCCAGCGCATATGCTGGATAATGATCAGAAGCGGTTTATGCTTGATCATGTTAAAAAACAAGCCAACTACTGGATAAAAGGATTCCCTGGTTCCGGGAAGTCTGTACTGATGATGCATACATTAGACGACATCAAAAAACGTGAACCCAATGCTAGAATTCTGATCACTTACTATACACATTCATTGAAAAACCTTTATCAGGCGGGAATGCGAGAACTGGGTATCAATGAGAATAATATTACATTCTCAACGTATTTTGTGTTCCGAAGAAACCCTGTGCATTATGACTATATTTTTTGTGATGAAGTCCAAGACTTGCCTTCCGATATTTTGGCACTAATGAAAAAACCATTGTCAGCGCCTACTGGTTGCTGGTGATCCACATCAATCAATTTATGAAGATACTATCCAGCCTGATCAAATTCCCTCAGTTACTGGTTGTTCGGAATATAGCCTGAACATCATCCACAGGTTGACAAATTCAGTAATCAATTTGGTGAGCCGAATACTGCCAAGCATGGATATATTTCGCTCTCTTATTAACACTCAAAAAGTTGATGTTACTGCACGGCTGGGTTGTTTCGGCAATGATGAAGAAGAAGTTCGTTACATCATGGAACAGGCACTATCAGCTATTGATTGTGGTCAGTCAGTGGCGATTTTACTGCCTACGCATAAGGATGTAATTCGGCTGGTACAATGTTATTGTAAGCAGAATCAACATCCAAGGTGGGATCGGGTGAATAATCAATACGGTAAGCCAGACTATGCATCTATGAATCATCATATGGCTAAACTTCAATTGCATTATGTTGGTAATGGGTACGGTGATTTATCTGGACATAATGCGGTTGTTCTGATGACTTATCATAGTGCCAAAGGATTGGATTTTGACAACGTCTATTTGCCATTTTTAGACCAGAACACGGACATTCAAAACAAATCTGTTTTCATGGTGGCTCTGACTCGTAGTAAAAATGCGTTAACTATGAGCTACAGCGGTAGAATGCATGAATACGTTCAGGACGTAGAGAACCTTTGCCATAAGATTGAGGTTTCTGAATCTAGCAGCAACAACAATAATGAATGGGATTTTGATTTTTAGGGTTAGCGATGAACGAATATAAAAGTTACACCATTATTACCGTGGATGAATCGATTGCGCTAACCAAGTATGGTGCAATAACCATCCCATCTGTAGGCCGCTATCTTGATGGTAGGCTCACTACAGAGCAATTGAAAGAAAAGGCTAGTAAGCACCTTGTTGAACTTGGTATATCTGAATCATCTGATTATTTAATGGCTCGCTTCCCTATTCAGGACAGCGATGAGATTATGGGTAATCAATTAATAAATCTTTCCATTTTTAAAATCGATGGCTTGTATTGCCTGGATGAACAAGCTTGCCGTTTTTATGAAACTAAAGTTGGAGGTGGTTACCACTACGCTTCCTCTTCCCTTGGTATCGATATTGAGACAGTCATTTGTGAGAGTAACCGCCGTCGAGCTTTACTAATTCTCTCTGAGGTGTTTGAGCTAAATAAAAATGAGATGGAAGGCTTCAATGACAAAGTCACTACGAGTCGTTTTTTAAAAGAGCTGGCTGCATTCAAGAGGGAGTGCAATCTTTCAAATGGAGATTACGCCTTTCTAAATGATGTAGTGACTTTAGGGATAACCACTGCGCCATATCATGATGGGGGAGAGAGCGCAAAGTTTACAAAACGCTATAAATTGCACAAATCTGGTACTAATGTTTCACGGGAGTCCAGGCTATTAAATGAGTTAGCTCAGGCTGGTGTTAGTAACTGGCGTAAAATTTTGGCTGAATTAGAAGCTCGTTTGAACCAGAACGAGAACAGCTTGCATAAATTAGAAGTTCATTTCGCAAGCATTGATGACATAGCGAAGCCTCTTTTCAGTGACCCAAAAAGTTCTTTCACTATCTTCAGCTTCATTTATCTGAAAGCCAAGGCTCTATTTAGATATCTGGCTGAAAACCAACCAGACAATATTTTAGCAGAACTGTTTAATCTGTATAACGAGTTCATTCATAATGGCTGCCGGCCATTTGAAGTGAAACTTGCTTTTTATACACTTATCACTGAGCTGGGATGGAGTGCTCTTTCGGACAGCTATTATCGCTTGAAAAAACTGGATACCTATCAAAAACCATCTCCCTACAACTCTATGGGTGATGAAGTTGAGCTGCTCAAGAAAGACATGGAGATTGCTAAAAAGGAGCTTGAGGAAAATCGGAAAAAAGTAGATGAACTCAATTCCAATTTACTGGCAGCGCAGAATAAATTAGAAAGTGAGAAAGAGAAATTTCTTAAAAAAGAAACCAAACTCAAAGCTGATTTGTCCGCAGTTCAACAGGAACTGAGGGGCGAGCAAGATGTATCTCATCAAAAAGAAACCGAACTCAGAGCCGATTTGTCGGCAGTGCAACAGGATCTGAAGAGCGAGCGAGAGACATCTCAGCAAAAAGAAAGTGAACTCAATACCCGGTTGGAGGCAGTGCAACAGGAACTGAAGAGCGAGCGAGAGGCATCTCAAGAACTCAGAAAAGATTTGAAAACTGCATGGGTCGATAGGGAAGCAAGTCCGAGAGAAGATGAACCCAGTCAGCCCATTATAAAAGAGCCTTCTACTTACAAACATCCGACGGATGCGCAGATCAACAAAATGAAAAAAATCGACCTTTTGAATCTATGCAAGCATCGAGGTATAACAGTAGTGAGCAGTGAAAAAGTAGCAGATTTGAGAAAGAAGTTAATTAGCTGGAGTGAGGTATCGTCAGATATTCAAGACGAGTATGTGCAAAAGACAGCAAACGAAACAGCAGAAGATCTATTTGGTAACTGAATGAGCAATGAGCCTGTCACTGTTAAGATCTTGGCTGCGACCTCATCGGGGCGTATTACAGAAGAAGCCTTCGCTGCATCTTGGCTACTTCGAGTACTTGCACAATCCACGAAGTATGTAGATCGGCTCTATCTGGAGTTGCTACTTGGGTACCTTCCGGGAATCCATCAAGATTCCTCAAAAAAAAGCCACCCACTGCATGAACGCAAGGGTGGCGCGTTGGTTTTCAGGCGATCAGCCAGTCTCTGGTCAAATCAAAAAGTGAAACCTTCAATTGTGTAAGTTGCTCAATCATCAGTTTTTTTGGGAACAGCTTTTCTGGCAACTGAATATTGATTCCGAGCCCTATAACATCTATTCCTGAATACCTGCAGCGTTTGACCAGATCAACCACCGCATCATGGTGATCGATATCCGGTGCGCCATCAGTGATCATCAGGATCAAACGTCTCTCGGCGTTTGACTGACAAACCTGATGCACTGCATGCCACAAGCCTGTGGCCATGGGGGTTGAGTCATGGCTGTCCAGAGCAGAGAGTGTTCCAGCAATTCGTAGATCGGACTCCTTTCCTGTTGCTATGGGGTATACCCGGTCAGACAGAGTGCCCGGATAGGCAGAAGCAGTCACAGTAACCACTTTGATTGGCTTCAATGCCATTATCAGAGCCAGAACCGCTTCCCTTGCCAGCTCCATCCGTGGGCCCATGGACGCTGAGATATCGAGAGAAATATGAACAGTCGCATTAGTTTCTATGGATTCTGAACGTCGTTTAAAAAGACGACCATCGTCCAAAGCTATCCTGTGCAGCCGTTTACCATTGATTCTCATACCTCGCTTGCCAATGCGATCTCTGGTTAAGGTTTGCGCCTGAACCAGTCCGGCTAGCTGTGCAGCTAAACGAGCGGATTCTGACTTTACCTTCCAGAGCAAATCCTTTGCGGCCTCTCTGTTTTGATCATTTAGGAACACTTCATCCATTCCAGGTGTCGAAGTTATTGCTGACAATCTGGGTGATTGCTTATAACTCCAGCATTCAAGCTGTCCTGCCACGGATTCATAGAGGTCTTCAGGCCAGTCAACATCCGACGACTCCAGGATTTGTTTCAGAAACGGGTCTTCAGCCTCGTCTGAAGCTTCTCCGTTTGCTGAAACAGATTGATCATCGTTTCCTGACGAATTCTCAGCTTTTATTTCTTTTCCTTCCGCAGAATCGGATTCCAGATCATCACCTGACACAGAATCTGATTTATTCTCATGATCTTGCGTTTCAGAATACTGAGAATGGGTTTCCTGATCTCCTGACGCATTTTCTGTTCGGTCTGCGCCTTCCATACCTGAATCTTCGCTTTCAGAATTTTCATGGCTGAGATTCTGAAATAACGCGATGATCTGGTCAGCCAGACTCAAAGCTTCCTTCGTGCTTTTCAGGTCAGGCACCTTAGCCAAATACTCATCAAGCAAATCCAGTAACTGTCTGGAAAAACAGTCTCTCATCACTTCACGGGCTTTCGCTGCTTCCTGCTCCAAAGCCATCTGTCCCAGCACCTCGTAGCGCAGAATCGACAATAAAGAGTCGTTTAATACCTTCACAGGCGGATCACTCTTTATTGGCGCACCTACACGACCTTCAGCCACTAACTGCCGGATGACTTCTGCGAGCGAAAAGCCAGCGCCGGGGTATTCCTGACTGATTGCTTTTTCGATCCGAATGTCCTCAAGCAGGTCAGTCAGCCTGTGCCGAAGAGCAGAGCCTTCATAGTCCAGATCAAAATCCGTGTAACGCACATGGGCGGCCTCATGACTCAAGAATCCCCAACAAAGGGTTTCCTGTTCACGCTGATGCGGGTCAAAGGCTGGAATCCAGATGCAGTCGCCATCGGTACACGCTTTACGACCAGAGACTTCAACCCGAACACCCATTTTTCTGCCCAATGCACTGCCAACAATTGGGAGTGCTTTTTGTAAAACAGGAGCCATATCCAAATACCTCGTATACATAAAAAAAAGGACATAGCTCCTGCCCAGGCGGGCACTATGTCCCGCTTGGGATGGCTGGCTTACGCCAGCCGGTTCAAAAGTAGAAAGTGGCTGTAGGCACCGTTTCCTCCGATATCACAACCCGTTGCTCTTTGAGAGGTTCTTCCTGAATCTCTATCTCATTTGATGTCGGCGACTGGGCTTGAGGCATTTCCTGTTCCTGCACCTTCACAGGTTCAAGAGCCGTCAACCCTTCCGCACAGCGCTCCATTTGCTCCACAGAACACAGCAGTAAAACCCGCTCCATCAGCTGAGTCAGCACCTCACCCTCCAATGCTCCGTTGTTAGGCAATTGCGATAACCCGGCATCCAGCCGTTGCACTATGGGCGAAATTCCGGGATCAACAAACGACAGACCGTGCAGTTTATCTCTGAGCCGAAGAATCGGATTCAGAGCTTTAGGGGTGACTTTGTTTTTCCCTTTAAAGGTTTGCTCAAATAGAGCCTGAGCATCCCGGCTGATTTCTTCTCGCAGTGTGCCACCCAACTGGTTTACCTGTTGATTCAGGTTCTCCGGTTGGGGCGATGCCACTACTTTGTAGGTCGTGTAACCAAAATGAAAACGTTGACCTACATGCTGAGCATCCGGCACGGCACTTCTTATGGCTTCGGCAAAATCAGGATGGGCACTCACCCATTCCTGAATATGCTGGTCATAGCCCATCAGAAACACCTGCTTTTCCTGGTTAAAGTCCTGCTGAACCTGATCCAGTTTCAGGCTTAAACCTGAAACATAATGA
>NZ_JAHHPR010000327.1:0-1443 GCF_024606255.1 Endozoicomonas sp. SESOKO3 | reverse complement strand
GTTTTTTGGGTGACTCCACATGCATGTATAGGCGCTGTTACAGGATATTGTATTTACTCTGGATCACCCCACGTTAGGGCGTTGAGAGGTGCTTTAATCCATGGAGGCATATCAGCATGTGTATATTCACCCGTAATTGGCGTTAGTGTTTATAAATGGAGCAGAGGTGATGTAGAAAGGGACTACTAGCTCCCTTAGTCTTCGTCAAAGCAGTCCTTGACCGGCCAGTTGCATCGAACAGCGTCGCCTATCAGCACAACCATTTTCCATTAACAAACTTTAATCCACTGAACACAATCTGTTTATCCACAGCCCTCTATATTGGAGCCATGACTAATCCCCCTCTCTTATCGAGGTAAATCATGGAAAAATGGCTCAAGCAATTAAAAAATGGTTTCAATCAAGTTAAGGCTGTTTTCTTTGAGCAGCGGGATGGCGCTGCCATCAGCCCGTTTAAAGCGATTCTGGGCACCGTCATTCTAACGGGCCTGTTTATAGTGATGCTGCCACTGATCATGCTGATCTTTATGGTACAGATGGGGCTGATTCTGGTGGGTATGGTTGCCGTTCTGTTTATGGGTACCCGCAAGCAGAGTGGACAATGGCCCAGAGAGGAAAAGCTGGTTAATCCGAAGCCAGAGCCCGCAGAAACTGTCAAGGAAGAGGAGAAAGACCAGAAAAAGCATCAATAATGGAAAGGTTTATGGGCTTAGATTTTTGAGTTGTCGGTCAGGATAGGGTATTTTTCATCGACTTATCCACAGTCCGGGTGATCTTTGTGTCTACTGTTATCTTTATTATTTTTATCGCTGTCGTGTTGTTCTTTGGCAAACGCCGCATTGATCAGAAAAAGCAACAGGCTCAGGAAGCCCTGGTTCAGGGTCAGGCTTTTCTGGAAAAGAACCAGAATGAAGAAGACGTAATGACCACAGAGTCCGGATTGCAGTATAAGGTTCTGGAAAAGGGTGAACATTCAGATCACCCTGCGGCCACCAGCAAAGTAAGAGTGCACTATCACGGTACGCTGATTAATGGTCAGGTGTTTGACAGTTCTGTAGACCGTGGAAATCCGATTTCCTTTGGACTGAATCAGGTGATTCCCGGCTGGACCGAAGGTCTGCAGCTGATGTCGGTAGGCGACAAGTTTCGACTGTTTATTCCTGCCAATCTGGCTTACGGTAGCGGTGGTGCCGGTAAAATCCCCGGCAACTCTGTACTGATCTTTGATGTGGAATTACTCGGTATCGAATAAACCGTTGAGTCTCGAACAGGGCGGAGAAATCTCTGCCCCATTAGCTATTTGCTCTTCAACAAAATTACTCTTCAACAACACCCTGTTTGCGTAGGTAATCGTCGTAAGTTCCGTGGAAATCGACGACACCATCTTCCGTGATTTCAATGATGCGGGTCGCCAGAGACGATACAAACTGACGGTCATGGCTG
>NZ_JAHHPR010000326.1:0-1142 GCF_024606255.1 Endozoicomonas sp. SESOKO3 | reverse complement strand
GAAAGTATTCCTTACTCTTACACACTGGGCATCTTCTACGATTGGCAACAGAGCGATGACAACAGAGCAACTGCAGCGCCAGAGGGCGCAGCCTTGAATACACCAACGGCTGATCAAAAGTTTGATCCTGATAAAAATGAGAATACCCGCAGCGAACTTTGATATCAGAAAACGGTGGATGATTCCTCCATAGCCATCCAAAAGAAATCGGTATAAAGGAATAAATACTGTTTTCTTTCAGATCGTGCTACCGATTAAACCCTTTTAGAAACTATGAATGTCGCCCTTCCCCGAAAAAACCGCTCAATTTTATTGGCATTGAACTTTGCCTTTGTTAACTAAATTCGCTCAACAGCTTACCGAGTTTGCCACTATGAACTAAATTCTCTCTACAACTTAACGAAACAGCCATGAGCGATTAAAAAATAAAAGCCGCATCCCAGCCTGGTCTGGACATCACTTTTCACGGTAATAAAGTACTCAGCTCTGAGGTAGTAGGATGAGATATGCTCGCCCCGATGCAGTGAGCCTTGCAGTGGCCTTTGCCATCAGCTCTTCCATCATTGTTACACAGGCACTGGCCGATCGCAGGCTGCAGATAAAATCTATCGATATCGGGGGCAATGGACACAAGGAGTTTACCCAGAGTGAGGTTGTGATTCAGCCAACTTTAGGCCAAGACCAACAACCAATACCCAAATCCTTTACCACCACCTACTCTTATAAGCCTCAGGAAAGTAAGGACTCTGCCCTTCCTTCTATAGGCTTTACAGAAGTTCTTTATGGTATTAATGGTGACGTTTCCAGTGTTGATCAGTTTGAAACAAGCGAGGATGGTATTGCTCAGAAATATACCAAAGTCCTGAAGGTGGGTGATGAAGGATTCTTCAGGTTCACCCATAACCTTGAAGAAAAGGAACTGGTCATTGAAGTCAGAGGTGGAATGACCGATCAGGATTCAGTTAAGGCTGTTCGTGATCAATTGGTTGGCATCCAATCATTAGAGCTGTCAACGAAAATCGCCAACCCGGTACAACTGGCATTTTTGCTGGAGGGTGTCGGTGACAGGGCAGGAAACCTCGGCGCAAGTGATCACTATGTTCCCCTTGCCACCATTGAAGTAGAAAAAGTTGAAGTGAATG
>NZ_JAHHPR010000003.1:0-1131 GCF_024606255.1 Endozoicomonas sp. SESOKO3 | reverse complement strand
TGCGACCATCTATCATCAGGAACACCATGGCTCATGGGAAGTGAAAACCACCATTACCCATAATTGTTTTGTCATATCAGCCGCCTTCAGTGCCGATGGCCGTCATCTATTAACCGCCAGTCACGATAAAACAGCGAAAATCTATGGCCTACACGATGGATTATGGGGAGAAATGACCACCATTACCCATAAAAATGCGGTCAAATCAGCCTCTTTCAGTCCCGATGACCGCCTTGTGGTGACCGCCAGTCTGGACAAAACTGTGAAAATCCACGAACGGCAAACCAATGGATCATGGGAAACAAAATACACCTTTTGCCAAAATGCTCCGGTCTTGTCGGCCAGCTTCAGCGCCGATGGCCACCATATAGTCACCACCGATTGCCTTGACACGATAAAAATCTACAGCCTGCAGGCGGATGGATCATGGGAAGAAACAGCCAGCATTACCCATGAGCGTTATGTCCTCTCAGCCAACTTCAGTCCCGATAGCTGCCTCGTGGTGACCGCCGGTGAAGACAAAACGGCGAAAATTTATGGCCTTAGGCCCGATGGGTCGTGGATAAAAAAAGCCATCATTTATCACGGGCCGGTGATCACCTCAGCCAAATTCAGCCCCGATGGGCGAAATGTCGTGGCCGTCTGTGCAGATTACACGGCGAGAATCACTGAACTGTGGAGGGGCGATAGATGACTTCTTTTCTCTGGTTCCATGAACTCAATGTTTTGAACTTCTATTGTAAAAACCACTCTAACAGACCTGACTTACTTTTAATGTCCTTTCCAAGCGAGGATAAATAATGACTTTAGAGACAGGGAGGCATCTGGCATGCAACCTGTGAAAAGCAATTGCGGCAGTGACGGTTTACTCCTGCCAACACCTGAGCCACCTCAAATGGAGGAAGCATCAACGGGTGTCATTGCAGGTAGATACGTGAGTGTCTACAACAACAATCAATGTTTATTACTCGATTTGCCCGTTGAAGTAGAATCTGTGCTTATTCGCTATTTGGGTTTTCGAGAGATTACCCGTTTAGCCAAGGTATGCAGATATCTTCGCGATTTTATTAAAGAAGATAAAGCTCTGGAAAAAGCATGGATTCGTCGGTTTCCTTCACCACAGAAATATCA
>NZ_JAHHPR010000031.1:0-1425 GCF_024606255.1 Endozoicomonas sp. SESOKO3 | reverse complement strand
GGCAGAATCTTGGGACAACATAAAGCGACTGGTTCATGGAGCCGAAGCCCTGTTGGACGGCTACCGGGCCTTTTTGCTGCTGGCGGATGACAAGGATTCACCCGAGGTTCAGCCATTGCTGGATGAGTTACAGCAAATAATCAACCGGTTCGAGACGCTGAAACAGACCATTCAATCAGGGTTAAAAACGATCATCCCTTCTCTGCAATCCAGCGAAGAAGACCGGTTATCATCGGGAACTTTTCGTCAGTGGGTGGCAGCCTGCCATCAGTTGCAATCCTGTCTTCAAACACTCCATCACTCTGAGGCCAGGCAGGTTTTGAGTGTCCATGACCTGATTTTTGCCCTGCATCAGTGCTTCATAAACGCGCTGGCACCGGTTACTCTGGCTTCTGGTCAGGGCAAGGTATCTATGGAACAGGAAGTCACTTATGTTGATTGCACTCCCTTGGGTGAAAAAGCGCCTCTTTTGACGCCGTCCTGCAGAGAATCCATCGAAAAATTAGGAGTTCAAGCCACTGTCGTCAGTATGGTTGATGCCATGATTGTTAATCTGGAGTTTGGCAATCATGTGGGCATTATCGAGCTGCTTGAACACGCTGAGGGTGGAAAAGGACGAACCTTGCGGCTGAAATTCTCTGACCAGTTTTATAATCCTGATGGCAGTGATCAACCCGGCAGGCTGAAGCGTATGTGGTTTCTGGTGCAGTTACTAAAAGCGATTGAACTGGATAAAAATGCTGATGGCATGAAGCTGAGTTGCAACGCCGTGGCGGGAGAAATTATCGTTGAATGCCCTCGAATGACAACCACTCAGTCCATGCACGGTGCCTTTAAGAAACTGATCACTGTATTAGATGCTATTGATGAGATGGAGATTCACTTGAGGTACAATGAAGCCATTTTTGAAGGAGGTCAATGGAACTTTAACTTTCTTGCACAACGTCTTAATAGCGATCCTGCGGCAGAAGCTGATAGATTTGCCTTTCAACATTGTCTTTTCTCAATGTTTTATTACAGATTTTTCTGTATGACGCCCGATTGGTGCCAGTTATTAAGCAGCCACCAACAACAGTTTATTGATCATAGCCAACGGTTAGCTGAATCGAAGGACAAACTTCAGGAAATGTTAATGAGTGGCGAGATCGGTGAGGATACCCGCAGGGAAATTTTATATCACCTATTACTCGTTGGTTCCCGAAAAGCTATTCCATTGTTTGAGTATTTTGATAACCGCCTGAAAAATGAATACTTTGTTATCAAACCACCCAGCACTTACAAGCTGGAGTTTTATGTTTCACCAGGTCAGCCGCTTCCGGATAATCAGGAAAAGGTCAGGAATGTTCTGCTGAAACATGGGCTGACCTATGCCAGCCAACGGGTTCGAAACCGTTGGCTGGCATAGGTCAGCCCATGTTTCAGCAG
>NZ_JAHHPR010000325.1:0-1565 GCF_024606255.1 Endozoicomonas sp. SESOKO3 | reverse complement strand
TTCAGATCTTCCATGACGATGTATCTTTTGGACTCCCTCACTCCCGGAAGCTTTAGCAATATGTCGCCCAGTAATTCCCGGTAAGAAGCCATTTCTGAAATACGGGCCTTGATCAGGTAGTCAAAGTTACCGGATACCAGATGGCATTCCAGCACATTTGGCAGAGCGACAACCGCCCGTCGAAATTCGTCAAAAATATCTGCTGATTTGGTATACAGGCTGATTTCAACATAGACCAGTAAACCTGCCTGAAGATACTGGGGATTCAGTCGGGCACTATAGCCCTGAATAATGCCTTCACGCTCGAGACGCTTGACCCTTTCCATGCAGGGTGTGGTACTCAGTCCCACCCGGTCTGCCAGATCCACGTAGGAAATACGGCCGTTTTCCTGGAGTGTTCGAAGAATATTACGATCAATCCTGTCCAGTTGCCGGACGACTTCTTTTCGACTTCTCATTTCAGCAATCGTCTGATTCAGGTAATTTTGGGCATGGTGCAAATGACCGGATTGTCACAAGTGTCTGTACACTCTGATGCCCTTTAGACCGTGGCTTCTGGCCGTCATAAAAGTGCTTCAGCCACGGGTTAAGAAGAGTATGGCACGGGCAGAAAATATACAAGGGCTGAATCGGTTCTGCAATGTAAAGGATTGGACAGATACTTCGGTCATTCATATTTTCTGGCCAAAAGGATAGCTATTTTTTTAAATTGACTCAGACAGCCTCCTTACACTGAACCGGCTGAGTGTATGAGACGGAAACCCGGCTAATGTTACAGAACAGCTGGTAGGGGATGGTACCGGCATGTCTTGCAATTTCAGTCACTGGCAGGCCTTTACCCCAGAGCAAGGCAGAGTCTCCCACTTTCGCATCCGCCATTTCTGACAGATCAACCGTGAGCATATCCATAGAGACTCGACCCGTCAGTGGCACTGGCTGGCCATTGACGAGTACAGGTGTGCCATTAGGAGCGAGAGGGTAGCCATCGGCATAACCCATGGCTATGACACCCAAACGAGTCGTTTTGTTGGTGACTGCTGTACCGGCATAACCTACCTGGCTGCCAGCAGGAACCTCCTTGATATTGATGATGGCTGAATGAACTTCCATCACAGGCTTGAGCCTGTATTCAATATCATGAGAACGATCGAAAGGAGAGGCGCCGTAAAGCATAAGACCCGGTCGGCTCCAGTCGGTTCTGGCACCAGCGCAATGAATCAGACCAGCTGAATTGGCAATACTTCTCTCACCGGGTAATCCAAGGGTATGCTGCTCAAAAACTTCAAGCTGCTGCAGGGTGTAGCCATTGTCTGTTTCGTCGGCACAGGCCAGATGAGTCATCAACAGAATCTCGCTGATCCAGGGCAGTTGCTCAAGCCTTGTCCAGGCATCGCGATAGTGACCGGGAAGAATACCTACCCTGTGCATGCCAGAGTCCATTTTCAGCCAGACCCTGACCGGCTTCTCCAGTCGTGTTTGTTCAAGTTGTTTTATCTGCTCCGGACTTTGGACGACAATATCAAGGTTTTCTGAGGCAATCTCTGTGAGTTCGCAAGGATCAAAGA
>NZ_JAHHPR010000324.1:0-1046 GCF_024606255.1 Endozoicomonas sp. SESOKO3 | reverse complement strand
GGTAATCCATTGCACAAACCTACTTGCTTATAAAACAAGGTGATTGCATCTGTTGCGTTCAGCCCCAGTTTCTTGAATATCGCTTCTGCATGTTCCTTCACATCAGGCTCTATTCTGGCTCGGATCATTGCGCTTTTGCTCATTTTTAAGTACCCCTATGCGTCATATTGTTCTGTACAGTGTCATTGTAGATCATTTGGGGTACAGTGCAAACGCAACATAACAAACGCTTCCAATTCGTGGCTTCGCCACCCGACCGCCCTTCGGTCGGCGTCTGAAGCTGAGGGATATACTGCACACTCGGTATAATATCATCAACAACCGTACCACGAAGCATACTATCATGGCAGGGAAGCAACTCTCGGAGAAATCGCAAAGGCCGACCATAGCATACGCATGGCCAAAGCTTATACGACATTGCTAGCCCACCCTGACAGTGTCATACAGCAGCGAGGCCGTGACCTAAAGCTCTACGAAGAGATCCTGCGTGACGACCAGTTAAAATCCTGTTTCCAGCAAATACGTCTGACTGTCTCACAGTGACTAGTAAGTATTTCAGCTGCGAATTTCAGACAAAAGCTCTGGATGATTGTCCAGCAGTCTGAACAGTTTTACCAGTGAAAGTGGTGGTTTGGTTTTGCCATTTTCGTATCGGGAAAATGCGTTAACCCCTCCACCAAACATCTCTCCGGCCTCTTTCTGGTCAAGAGTCAGCTTTTTACGGACATTCGCAAATTCCTCGAAATATTCCTGACTCAAGAAAAGCCCCAGCAAAGAAGCTCCTGCTACTGTGAGGTTTTTTAGGGTATATCAGATGGGGTATTTATTGAAACACAGTTTTATTTGATAAAAGTAATTCAAATAAATCAATGAGTTAAAGCTTTTTCAATATTCTGCCAGAAATTGCTTACATTTAGAGTAATGACTGCAAACAATCATGAGCCAGAAAAACAGCTTTAGCTCACTATCATCAGGCTAAAAGCCCGGCTCCGTGGTGTTTCCAATAATAAATAAACGCTTAAGGATAACCGGCATGAAAGCAATAC
>NZ_JAHHPR010000323.1:0-7484 GCF_024606255.1 Endozoicomonas sp. SESOKO3 | reverse complement strand
TCAATACAAACATCCGAATCAGTGACCAAACACTGGAAGCATTTCATCTTTTAGATCTCTTCTGAATCTTGCAATTGGCAGTTCGCTGACAGAGAAGCATTGGTTGCCCGTACCTCTCAGGCCAACCAGCTGGTTTTTGAGGTCGAAGACTGGTGAACCCTGTGGTATTGAGAACTCTGAGGAAATAATAAATGTCGACTTACTTCGAGTTTCATCAAGAGCAAGAGTGACTGGCTGCTGAACCAGCTGCTGTTTTTCATTAACATTGTACGTAAATGCTTGCTCTGGAAGTAATAAATCATCATTAAAGACAGGATAACTCCCCGGCCTGAAGGTCTCACTATCAAGGCTGATATTCAGTAGCATATTGCTTTCAAGGGGCTTATCAGAGTGTTCAGCGATGTATCCTACAGACTCACCTGATAATGTTAAAGTTTCAATCAATCCATCATTTGAGTGTTCCCTTGCTTTTTGGACGCATATTGGCGAAGTAGCCATTAAATCTTTCGAAACCAGCACCCCACGACAAGGGGGAGAATCTGTTTCAGGAAAAAATTCTACAAGTGCTTCCGCAACAGGAAGGGAGTTAGTATTTACAGCCGCACCCCATGAAAGCGACGTAAATAGAAGACTGAAGCCAATTATTTTGTGTGGATCGATGATCATCATTAAAACCTTGACTAGATGATGGGTGTGAAAGGTGTGATGGGCGTGATGCGTGTTGAAGGCGTGAGTATAGGGCCGAAAAACAGTCTCTTCCAATTCTTTTCCAGTAGTTTTACTGGTAGAGCAAAACTTTTTCAGTGTAATAGGCTCTAAACGACACTTGTCATACAAGCCTTGGGCTTGTTTATCTGAAAGACTTATTGATCAGGTTTCACCAGCCTCTTTGAACCGCACGCTGCAGACCCGCATGACGGTCTAGTGTGGGGGCTGGAGCTTAGACACCACCTGCTATCCGAGCTATACAGCCTGTCTCAGTTTGTTACCAGCCCATCAATGTGCTGATACCCTTGTCGCCTATAACGATACTTACAAAAGTAAACTGATACCCCGACAATGGCAGCGACTATTCCAACAAATACAACACCTCCAGCCACAGATAAAGGAATAATAAGTTTTTCATTGCCAGGAGAAAAAGGAGAAGGTTTATTCATACAACCTAGTGGGAAATCATAAAGAGCCGGTTGATCTGGTAGATTCCAGCCTGCTTCACAACCATCACATTTAATTGCCCCGCAAGTCTTGGATTTTGTGACTGGGCAATCAGACGACATGATAATATCACAACTCTCCATATCATTGGTGCATTTGCCCTGACCAATCCCATTTACACAAACATCCCATAAAACACCTTTGCATTTAAACGAATCAGGAAGGTGACAGCTTCCATCTTTTACGGGCTCAATGCAAGATTCAACATAAAATTGCCTAAAAATATTGTCGCGTACAGGATAACCTATTGAACTTAAACTCCACCCAACTCCACAGCTTGGGCAGTTTAAATTACCATTGCTATTATCCTGATTTGAAATTCGACATATTTCATTCGATCTTGGATTTGTGCAATTACCGATAGCTTCACCATTTTTACAAGCCAGAAAGTTGATATTATCACAGACAAAATATTTCACATCACAACTTCCGTCGCGAATAAAATCAAAAGGTTGACAATTCTTTATTTGATCAGAAGAACAGCCGAAAGGGCATCCATAGTGGGGGTCACCACAGCTATCATCGTAGATTGTAGCTGTTACATTTTTTTTCGAATTGGATAAAAATGCCTCGCCTTGGCCAGAACTACAGTAAAGCCAGTCTATTTCCCAGTCGTGAAAATCATAATAAAGTTTTATATCATTCTCATTCTTAAACGTTTTCGGTAAAACACATGTACCATCATTTACTAGTGAAAAGCAACCTTTAGGAGTTTGGCACACATATGGACTCCACCCATGAGAGGTAATACTTGTTACACATGAATTATTATTGCAATTGATAGAAAGTATTTCACCAAAATCTCCGGTCTCAGTAAGTTTACCAGAATATGACACATAACAGGATGAGATATTGGCTATCATTCCAGAACAATTTGAGGCTTCAGATTCAGAGTTATAAGAACAGTTGTACCACTCTAGAACATTTTGTTGAATAGCAGGTTCAAAATCTACATTTAGATCAGGAGCACCAGCTGGATGGCATGAACACTTTTGATTAGGAGCAAAAACAGCTACTTCTGAATCACCAAAACCCCAATACGGAAACATAAGAAATAAAGCATGAACAAGCTTCATAGCGTTACCTCAACCTGATTCTAACTCCAAACAAAGTTCCAGACGGAGTATAGCCACATAACGAGTCTGCAAAAAAACACCGACCACCTTAAAGGCCGCTACCTTCAGAAGACTCACTTTAATATTCATTTAATCCTGTTACAGCCATTCAGTTATATCAGAGCGGCAGAGTTGGATTAAACATTTGTAATACTCTCTGTCAGAGGACATGAACTACAAACCCTGATAATTTGCCCTGTGGCGGCGTTTGTACATCAGGTAGCCCACTGTAGCAACTGTACCAACCAAAGCAAGCGTTGCAACTCCTCCAACTGTCCATTCTACGATGGAGTTAACAGGTTTTTTGCCAGAATGCTTTGGATCAGGCTTTGGATCAGGTTTATCTTTACAATCAGGCATACAGCCTTTAGGTGTGCAAATCACAAATTTGCGGGCGGGCAACGGCGGCGAATTAGTCCACGAATACTGGGCTGAACAAGATTTGCATTTAATCTGATCATACGCTCCCATATAACCCAAACTCCCGGCACCAGGAACAAAAGTTAACTGAGAGTCGAATGTACAATGCTCTTTTGACTCAGGGTTAACGCATGCCCCACTTGCATGAATATCTATACCCTCTTCTGGTGATATATCTTGATGACAATTGTCTATTGCCCTTTTTCCGCAATTAAAATAGTAAGTAGCGTTAGCCTTTGGACATCTGGGGTCATACTCTTTTGCAAAGGCGTTTAATAAGTAGGATGACCTGATGCAAGTATCGCCTACCACTACACAGAACAGCTTGTTTCTTAGTTTAACCGGAGCCCCATCAGGGATACTGATATCCGATGGCAGCTTGATCATTGTTTGCACTCCGGAGTTTTTCTGATCATCAAAGGTAAAATAATGTTTTGTAACATTCATCCCTTCATCACTACCACGCATGTAATAAGCCGATAACTCAGTTCCATTTGTAGCATTAACGGTACTCATTACAGGCGGTTGATAGGGTAGGTTATCAGCATAAAGATCTATAGACAGCAGACCTGCTTTGGCCGACCGCTTATGTGAAGTTTGAATATGGCCAAGCTTCACGCCACCGGGACTCAGTACATTTATCTCAACGGCTTGCATGAATAACGCGAGTATTTGCTTGGCACAGGATGGCGAGGTAAAAATTTGCTTTTTTGAAACTCGCACCCCAATACAAGGTTGAGCCTTTTCAGCAATATAAATCCGGGGTTGGAAGTAAACAAGATTAGCGAAAGCGTTGCCTTCAGTATCTTCCTCCGCATAAACAGATTGTTTGGAAAAACTAATAATGAATAGAAAGCAAAAAATAACGTTACCTATTTGTTCTTTTAACAGGCATTGTTTCGTTTTCATCAAAATACACTCCTGCCCCGACAAAAGCGCACTCTCTCAAGTACGCTTTACTGTCAGGTGGCTGTTTTAATTACCACTGCAAATTTGCTGACACTCTTTTTCTTTCTCTTGTACAGCTCGAGAACAAGCTTTGCAGGCTGGATAAGACATACCACTCTGGCAAATTTGAGAACAGCTGTTAAACATCTGCTGTTCCTCTGACAGGCATTGGCTGCAACTTTCCATGACTTTGAAGCTCATGGTGTTATTTTGCAATCGCAGCGCATTCGTCTTTTCTGTATTATTGTTCGAACGGCTTTGTGAGATACAACCTTTTATGCACATGGAAGGCGTACAGACGTCTGAGGGATAGGGTTCTTCGGTATCACCAAAAAAGTCTGCACTGCATGAAGGGCAGGTAATACTGTCAGTAAACGCTATTGATTCGGTTGAATAGCTTTCACTCGTGGTGAATTGGCAGTTTTCCTGTGACTGTGAGTTTATGCAGGTTCCTTTTCCGTCAACACTTCCCAGGTCGTAACTGCAATGAGTGATCGTTCTGTTAACACACCCGGAATAAAAATAGAAATGAGGCAGGTAAGAATGACAATCTACTTTTATTCTGCTTAAGGTTTTTGCATCCATTACAGGTGCTCTGCAAGTTCCGTCCGCCGAGACGACACAGACAATTTTACCTTTGTGAACCATTGGAGAACCCGCCGGTAAAGGATCACGACTATTCAAGGTGTAATAGTGATGGGTATCTGATCTTTGGTGATTGACTATCGACGGTACGGTCTGTATCGCAGCATCCGCTGGTTGTACATAAAAACCCTCTACAGCCGTCAGTCTGGCAAGGGGTCTGTGACGTAATGTGGGATATGTCAGGTGTATTTTTTGACCTTCGTTTTGAGCATCTATTCCCAGAAGACCTTTTTTGCTTTCAGTTCTGCCAAGTAACCTGACTTTGCCCTGAGGCCGCTTTTGTCTGTTCAAGACATCGACTGTTATGTCAGCATTATGTTGCTTGCTGATCAATCTGGCACACTCGGGGCTGGTTAACAAAATTTCTGCGCTTAGACGGACACCCAAGCAGAGCTGAAAGTCGTCGCCTATATAGATACCGGGAGAAAAAGTAACGATATGATCCCGAATGTTATTGTCTGTCAGTTCGGCAAAGCTTCGGGCAGATAAAATGAGCAATAACAAACAATAGAAAAATGTTTGGTAGTTGTGCAGTTTCATAATAAACAACCTCTGATGAATCAACACTTACGCCGCCTGCTTATTTACAGCAGGTAGCGGTGCCGTAGTGCAGGCTTTAGAAGACCTGAGAGATAGGATAGAAACGACGATGGAGTATAGCCTGTAGCGCTGGGTCTGGACTGAAATAATCAGATCAACCTGAATTCAGATACTCTGAAGTCAGGCCTCAATGTATAAAACGAAAAAAGTGTGGCTTTCGAATAGAACAAAAGAACACTCTCTACTAGACTCCTATCGGTTTTTGATTATTGGCAACCCGCTGGTGGCATAGATGCTATTTCCAGAATACTTCACGCCAAAGCCCAGTATTGTGTTGCTTGTATTCCTGCTGAGTCAGTTACCGGCCCATGCGGACGACAACTGTCAACTTAAACATATTCAATGCGCAAACCCTTCTCTTAATAGCTGCAAAAGTGGTTTCGGGGCTGGTCGGTGCACAAATAGTGTCACTAACGAAACCTGCTCAATGGTCACTTTTCCCAAAGGTTTTTCCGGAAGCTACAGAGGCCAGCCAGTCACTTGCAACGAAGCTGATGGTTGTGAGGCGGTTAGCTGCCCTCAGGACTGTGTCAATGACCCGTCAATACCTTGCAGCTGTGTTGCAAAGTGGGGGCTTAACGGTGACATTCATTTTGAACCTGCTTTTTGTATTCCCGGCTCAACAGACGACAGTTGCAAACAACAGTTTTTTAAGTGCAACCAGGTCGATTTCAATTTTTGTTATCAGGGCTATGGCACTGGGTTATGTCAGCACATCGAGCACTCCAACCGAAACTGTACTGTGAATTATTACCCTGATCCTTTTAATAAAACGGCCAATGGGCATCATCTTAAATGTGATCACCAGAGTGGGTGTTAAAGCATCGCTTGCACCCATGGTTGTCAAGGCTCCTGGCAGCTCAATCATAAAACGGAAGTCGTTCCCGGTAATTGTGCAGCAAACCGGGGGAGAAGTTGTGAGCTCAGGTTTTTACATTGTGATAACGCTTTTTTTAAATTTTGTAGAGAGGGGTTTGGAAAAGGACACTGCGAAAACCCCGTGTCTGGAGAACGCTGCACAACCACAGTGTTGCCAGATCATCAGACCAAAGGCTGTTCTAACCCGGATGGCTGTGAAAAATTATCATGCCCGTCGTGTAAAGCTCATTGGATGCTCAACAATCATACATTGATTGCGCCTGAGGGCTGCGCCACAGGCTTAAACGACGGTAGTTGTCAGATGCGCTTCTTTAAATGTTCCCAACTGAAGCTGGACTTTTGCCAGAATGGCTATGGTTTGGGCCGGTGTTACAACGATGCTCAGAAAACGGGCTGCACAGTTCACTTTGTACCCCATCAATCCAGCTTTGCTGGTTCGGGAGGTCGCACCCATTGCCAGCATGCTTCCGGTTGTGAATCGCTAAAATGTGATAATGACTGCCGTGGCCACGGCCACGAAGGCTGGCAGGAAACGACACCAGGCAACTGCCTGCCAACAGCCGGTAAACCCTGCCAGCTGCAATACTTTTCCTGTGATGATGCGCAGTTTGACAGCTGCAAGGGAGGCTATGGCACAGGCACCTGCAGCAATTTCAAAACAGTAGAAACCTGCGATATTACTGTCTATCCAAGTGGTTGGAGGGAGTCACCCAATGATCCCGTGCTTTGCAGCAATAACCAGGGCTGTGAAGAGGTTCAGTGCCCCGAAGACTGTGGGGATGTTTGCGACTGTGCAGCCCAGTGGCAAGTTTATGGTAAAACCAATACTTATCCTCAGGGTTGCATTGATCACAACAGCAGCCAAAAAAAATCCAATGATCTTGCACTGGCTCTGGGCATCTCCGGTGGTGTCATTCTACTGGCTGTAGCAATAGTGACCCCGGTGGCCTGTTATTACCGATACTCAAAACGCATTACCTACCAAAGGATTTCCCCAGAAAACTGAAGGGGTTTCCATAACCACTGAGTTAATGCCTTTTATGAAAATCACGATTCACGTTCTTCATAAGCAGCACCCCCGGAAAGTCAGGTTCTTTTTCTTAGTGTTATTCTCAGCCTTTGTCTGCCTGACAAAAGCTGCCCCGAACGATGCACCGGAAATGGTCGCCAATGCCTTCCATGCCGGAAGCGTAAAAAAGGCCGTTTTCTCCTCCGATGGGCGATGGTTTGCCACAGCGTCGGCGGATCATTACGCAAAGTTTTACACTACCGGCCAACCCATAGAAAAAGTAGCTCAAAAGCTGGCAAACCTTCCTCATTATAACGGGGTGAATGGTGCATTTTTCAGTCCTGACAACAGCTTACTGGTGACCGTCTCCAACGACAATTCGGCAAAAATCTGGGTGGCTAACCATCCCAAAGCGAATTTCCCCACACTAATGTCAACCTTTAATCACAATGGCAACGTCCTTTATGCCAGCTTTTCACCATCAGGCAACTTGCTGCTGACAGTCAGCACCGAAGGGGCGGCTCTACTCTGGGATCTTAGCCAGGTCGAATAAGGCAAGGTGACGCAGCTGGCAGCAATGGAGCACAATGCTACCGTATTTCAGGCTGTCTTCAGCAGCAAAGCGGAACAGGTGTTGACTGTATCAGCAGACT
>NZ_JAHHPR010000322.1:0-15389 GCF_024606255.1 Endozoicomonas sp. SESOKO3 | reverse complement strand
CCAGATCACGATAGATTACCTTTTCCACAGTGTGGTTCCGGGTGTATTTTTCAACAAACTGTCTGGCCAATTGCCCTGACTGTCCTTCTGAGCCAAACAGACTGGAATCGATTTGCAGGATGGTGCTCATAATGATCTCCGGTTTATTAGATTGCTTTGGTTAAGCTTAATTTAATATCGATTTTTACGAATAAAAAGCGCAAAATATCCCTTATAAATATCGAATTATTAGATCAAAAGTTCATCATCCATGGCCAAAGTCACCCTTGAACAATGGCGAATGCTCCATGCCGTCGTTGAACATGGCGGTTTCGCACAAGCCGCAGAAGCCCTTCACAAGAGCCAGTCAACCGTCAGCTATGCCGTAAATAAGCTGCAGCAGCAGCTTGATGTTGAAATACTGGTCATCAAAGGCAGGAAGGCAGAATTAACGGAAGCTGGAAAAGTGCTGATCAGGCGCTCCCGGTCCCTGCTGAAAGAGTCCGATGCGATCGAAAAGGTTGCTGACAGTCTGTCCCAAGACTGGGAAGGCCGCATCACACTGGGAGTTGATGTCATCTTTCCACCCCAGTTGCTCTCGACCTGTCTGAAAAGACTGTCATCAGAGTGCCAGCAAACCCATATTGAGCTGGTAGAAACGGCACTTTCAGGTACTACCGACATGTTGGCCACCGGTCAAGCAGACCTGGTGATCAGTGGCCTCGTGCCACAGGGTTTTATGGGAGAGCCTTTAATGAAAGTTACATTCAAGGCGGTTGCTCACAAGGATCACCCGTTGCACCAGCTAGACAGGCCTCTGAGCCTGGATGACCTCAGACAGCACCGCCAGATTGTCATCAGGGACTCGGGCATCAAAAGAGTGGATGCCGGATGGCTGGAAGCAACAGAACGCTGGACCGTCAGCCATATCAGCACATCGGTAAGAATGATTTCACAGGGGCTGGGGTTTGCCTGGCTGCCAACCGCTCACGTAGAGCAGGAAATGGACTCTGGTGTGTTGAAACCTTTAAACCTTAAGCCTCATGGCTCCCGACGCCACGAGATATACTTGATTTACACTGATCAGGATTATGCGGGGCCAGCCGTAAAGTCTCTGGCCAATATCCTTAAGGAAGTGTGTGCTGGCACAGATATGCCAGCACATTGACGAAACGGATACAACAAAGAATCAGAAAAGAGGCTCAGCCAATCTTTCGAAGCTCTCCCAGCTTGCCGTCCGATCCATAAGAGATTTCAAAAGTACCATGAACACCTTCACGGCTAACAAATTTGAGAAGGACGTCGTAGGGAATGCTCATGCTAAAACCCTCACGGGTATTGACCTGAACACGGTTCTTTTTGCCCTGATAATACTGTAATACCTGCTGAGAATTCAGACTGATAGAGAAGGTGGCCTTATTCATTCTGGACTCCATTCCTCATGTTCAATCAAGTGATATTGGCCGAAGGGCCATCTGGCTCAGAGCCAGTGACCAGATGTGTATCATTTTAGCAAAATCAACTCATTCAATAAGAATGTCCGGTCATTAAAAATAACCGGACTTCTTGTCTCAACAAAGGTCATTTACAGCTTACTGATTGGGTGGAGGAGGCATTAAACCTTCTGGCATTTCCATGTTGTTGGGCACCTGCATTTGCTGCATCACCTCGTTGATGGACTCTCTGATACTGGCAATCATCGCCTTGTAGCCTTCATCAAAGCCGCGATAGAAAGCCTGCTCAGTAGGTTCAACATCATCGCCTTCCTGCTTGTGAATAGCAGACTGCTTTCCTTCAGGGTTTTCGCCACTGAAGAAAGCTTCCATGGAAGTAGGAACGGTCAGAGCGACACGACCGCCGGCCATATAACCGTCAATAAAGCGCCCTCTCAGGAAAGGGTTATCGCTGCTGCCAACGCTGGCAATGCGATAGGCATCGTCAGCCTCACACCAGCGATCCTTATATTCACTGGCTTTTTCGCCGTCGCTGCAGTGGTATTCAATAATACCCAGAGCATCAACCACTTGCTGATACCCTGCACGATAGCCCGCTTCATCAGGCTTTTCAGCCCTTCCTTCCAAGGCCTCTCGAGAGACCTGACTGGTTTCAGCAAGGCGAGCATCGTTAACACCCTGACGGTAACCTTTCAGATAATTGCCAAAGTTGGCAACATTACCAGCCAGTGAACTCTTATCAAAGGCTCCACGTGCCTCACACCATGTCTGCTTGAGCGCATCAGTGGTATCAACAGTGGTACAATCATAAGCTTCTTCTTCAGCAACCGGACGGGCAGACTCTCCCGTTGATGGGGCTACCTTCGGACATTCCTGTTGCTTGCCGCAACCCTGAAGCAGTAAAAATAATAAAAAAACAGGTACGACACCTGCGTGCACTGACCTACGCATTCATTTCTCCTTCCCAAGGGGTACTTCTAATGTTCAACATGACAGAACTATTAGCTGCCAGGATTGTCATGTCTTAAGTTCCAGAGGCTCCTGACAAAATTCTGCGTTATTAATATCATTAGACGGAGCTGATTAAATATAGTTCAGAAAAATCGTTATTTTTCTTCTTTAGTTCCTGTGGATATATCAAGAGAAATTGTTGAATGAGCCGCAGGCTCCTTCAGCTGGCACAATTCCGTCCAGTCAGAGCCTTGTAAAGAAGCGACCAGCTGACCCCATTGTTCAAGAGAGCATGTCGTCCCACAGGAAAGTGTCAGGGGTTCGTTATTCAATGAGGCTTGAACAGTCTTATTTGAGGCTGAAAAGCGCAGGGTCAGCATACTGGTATAGGGAACATTGAACTCTCTCGGGCTTCCAAGAGCACTCAACAGAGCCAGTATATTGGTGTCACTGACCGCTAAAAGATAGAAGTACTCACAGGAAGTTCTGCCGTTTTCAAGACAGGTCTGATGCTGCTGATAGCGTTGATCAATAGCCTTCATAAGGTGCTGGCTGGCCAGCTGAACCATACGCCTGTCTTTAACTATTTGAGCCATAAACCAATCTATCAGATCCAGAAGCTGCTGCTCATCCTGAGGACTCAGGAACTCTGGCAGAGGAATGTTGTGAAGCTTTCTGACATTCAATGCATCGGCAAGGCCTATAATGGCGTGAAGCGATGGTGCTCGCTGTTGCCCGGACTCTTTTGCCCAGAGCCTGATCTTGTCGAGCCCCAATTCTTCTAACTTCTTTTGCCACAAAGGGCTCTTTTGCATATCAGCGATCAGCGCTCTGAATCCAGTGCAGGATTGAGTAAATCCGAGCAGATAATCGTCTTGCGGTAGAGCAGCATAAACCGGTGGGACAATTGCAAACTCATTGCCTGAGCCTGTTTTCAGACTGTCAGGATAGATAGCCTGAAGCATCGTGGTGGCACACTGGATGGTTCTGTCCAGGCCCCGGGCCTGATGATAACTGAGCTCTGGGTTCCATCGGGAAGGAAAACCGGCAGGGAGTTGAGTGCGCCTGAAATGTTTACCCGCTTCATAACACTGTTTTAAACCAGTGTCTGTCATCTCACCGGGTCCGATAGGCCAGAGTTTGGGATTTAATGGACTACTTGGACTGCGATCCCCATGACGAACCAGTGTGACAACATAATCTTGATAGTCCCCAGACTCTGGCTGAGCCTGAACCAGAAGCGTCATTGAAAAACACAATACGCCCCAAACGAGAAGCCACTTTTTCATTCTATATTCCCGATTGATTAATTAAAGAATCAAACAACAGAGAATAGAAAGAAAAGTGACATCTGTTTAGAAAATATGAATGGATTGAAGTAAGTATCAGACGCCCATGGCATGTTTGATCAACATGTCTTTGACAAGAGGCAGGCTATTTGTCCACTTCAGTCCTGTATTCCTTAGCCAGCGAATACCGATATCGTCAGCGGCAAAGAGGTTTTGCAAGCCCTCCATGGATTTCATCATCAACAGATTACTACCCATCCTTTTGCGCTCATACCGATTCAGAATATGACTGGCAGAAAAATCATCGCCACGCTCAACCGCTCGCAAGATTTCTTCAGAGAGAACCTCCACATCCTGCAATCCAAGGTTCACACCCTGACCGGCCAGAGGATGAATGGTATGGGCCGCATCGCCTGCCAGCACAATTCGATTTCGATGATATTGGCGGGCATAGCGCTGCCTGAGAGGAAAGCGAAACCGGGGGTCGGCTGAAAGCACTTTCCCTAGTCTGGATTCAAAAGCAAGTTCTATAGCCTGACAAAAAGCCTCATCATCCAGAGACAGAACTTCATCGGCCTTATCTGGAACTAATGACCAAACAATAGAGCAGTAGTGCTTATCTCCCCGGCTGGGCAGAGGCAGAAACGCTAAAGGCCCGGTGTTCAGGAAGACCTGCCAGGCAGTGTCCCGATGATATTGCTCTGTTTCGACTGTGGTGACCACTGCATGATGGAGATAGTCCTTCTGATTGGAAGGAATACCCGACCGCTTCCTCAGAGTGGACTCGGCACCATCGGCAGCCACCAGCAGACGAGCTGCTATCTTTTCATTATCGAGCTGAACCTGACAGGGGTCACCCAACTCGTAGATAATGGTTGACTGACTGGGAAAGCACTCAATATCTGTTTGCGCCAACTGCTTCAGAAGCGCATGACGAATCACATCGTTCTCAACGATGCTTCCGAGCGTCTTGAAACCCACCGACCTGGCATCAAACGCGATCTCACCCGTTCCTTCGCTGTCCCAGACATACATGTGCTGATAGGGCATAACACGCTGAGAGGTCATAATATCCCATGCGCCCAGTCGCCGAAATAATCGGGAGGAGGCTTCAGTCAGGGCACTGACCCTGGGTGCGTAGGGACTGTCAGGAGAAAACGCCGGAGTCGAAAGCGACTGTTGATCAACCAACGCTATTTTCAAGTCTGCTTTTGACAGCGACAGAGCCAGAGACACCCCAACCATGCCACCACCGGCAATCACCAGATCAAATGACTTCAACCGAGATCTCCTCCTGATACTGTTTTTTTCGTGTTCATGGCTTTTGAGGATTAGAAACCCATCGCCTTTCTGGCAAACCGACCTTTTAATTCCCGGCTCATATCCAGACAGCTTAAGCCAAGGTTTCTGGCCAGAATCACCGGCAGCTCCTGTCGGGAAAACAATTTCACCAGACCGTCACAGAAGTCCAAAGTCATCTTCTGATCGCTCTTCTGTTCTTCGACATATTGAAGCAAACGGGACAGACTGCCCGGGGCAATAGCCTGTCTGAGCGACTCAGTAATATTCCCGGCCAGAGCCATTGTATCCCTGATGGCCAGATTATATCCCTGACCTGCGACAGGGTGCATAGAGTGAGCTGCATTACCCAGAACGACCAGACCAGGCCTGACTTGCTCACGGGCAACGCTGAGAGTCAGAGGATAACTTTCACGCATCCCGACTTTGGTAAACCCGCCAGCACGATAACCAAATTTTTCCTGCAAAGTGGACAGGAAAGTTTCATCATCCATAGAAATTCTGTCGTCTATTTCATCAGTAGGCACAGTCCAGACCAGTGCTGAACGATCAGCACAGAGAGGAAGCAAAGCCATGGGCCCTCTTCCGGCAAATCGTTCATAGGCTACTCCGTTGTGCGGCTTATCAAGGGAAACATTGGCAACCAGTGCATGTTGTTCGTAGTCATAGTGTTTACGTGAAATACCCAGTTTTTCCATCAACCGGGAACGACCTCCATCGGCAAGGACCACCAGAGATGCCACTTTCTCAACAAATTCTTCCCTCTGCCTGATAACCACTTTCATTTCTGAGTCAGGCAAAGGCTGTAAAGATTGAACCTGTGCCGGACTCAAGACTTCAACCCTCCCCTGATCACGATAACTTTTCAGTCTTTTGAGCAGCACTTCACCCAGTCGATAATTTTCAACCACATACCCCAGGGCAGGTACGCTTTCTTGCTGATGATTAAGACGGGTGGCACCAAAATGCCCTCGATCAGAGACCTGAATATCCAGAATAGCTGTGGCAAACGGATCCAGATCAGGCCAGAGTCCGAGTTCATCGTAGATCAGCCGGGTACCATAAGAGAGTGCCGAGGCTCTGGCATCATAGCTGGGTGGAGAGTTGGGTGGAGCGTTGGTCGGTGTATCCCCTGCTTCATCGATTGCGTGCGTCTCAACCATCGCTACTTTCAGCCCATGTTGATTGATCGCAGACTCCAGAGCACACAGCAGACTGGCACCCACCAGCCCACCACCAATGATCAGGACATCATACTTCCCGGTCATCTCTCTCTCCTTTCTACGGTGAAAACACTCATCGCTAAACAGAACAACGGTAGTCTTTGCGATGTCAATGAATGGTTTTTGTGTTGCGCTTTTTCGATTTTTCCGGGACGGCCACCGCTGAAAAAATGGTTAAAAGATTCATTCGAACGTACTCACTGACTTCTATAAACAAACGTTCAGACTCATCACTGTCATCCGCTTCAGGCTGGATCTGGGCAATTTCCGAGAAATCTCCCAGAACCCCTTCTACTTCCTGACTCAGTGGCTTACTTCCAATGACTTCGCCGAATCCGAACAGAAATCCCTGACACCAATAACCCAACGCTTCAGTTCTTTGCTCCAGGGCTTCGTCGTCATCAGGCAGAAGCAGAGCAATAGAAAAGTCTGATTGATCCAGCTTCTGCAATGTTCCCTGATACATGCGCAGCAGGAGATCCTGGAAACGGCTGTCCAACTCCTGATCATCCAACATAGCAGATACTTGACGGAACCAGGTTTCTACGCCGGGCTGACTGCCCGCAGCAAACGTGCCACAGAGAATACCATGAAGTTCAGAAGGATGACTGTCACCGCCCAGCTCAACCAGACGATCAGCCAACTCATTAAAGGCGACAACGTCTGAGGCCGCATCACTATTTGTCATTACAATTACCTTGAAAGCCTTACTGGAAAGAACCCATTGATCATGGAACAACCAATCAATAACAGGGTGGATTGAAAACCACATCCCAGAGGCTCTGTGAAAACCCGATGGTGTGTGAGTGTATCAGATTTATCGTTTGGGCAAATCGCAAAGGCATTGTTCTGTGTACTTACAGCCGCTATAGTAGATCCAATAGCACGGTCCCGGAACCTATGAACGACCACGAACTCGCAACCCTGAACCAGAAAATTGACGATCTGGTAGCCATCAGCCTGAAACTGAAAAAAGAAAACCGCTTACTGCGCGCCAAGGAACACACCTGGCTGGCAGAGCGCGCGAAACTGATGGAGAAGAATGATGTCGCGCGCAGCAAGGTCGAAGCCATGATCAACCGCCTGCGCACTCTGGAGCATGAATCCTAATGGACAGTCCATCCACCACCACCGTCAGTATTCTGGACAAGGAATACCTGGTCAGCTGCCCCAAACAGGAAGAAGCTAATCTTCATCAGGCAGCTCAGCATTTAAACGAGCAAATGAGACAAATCCGTGCGGGTGGCGTAATTGGTACAGAGCGTATCGCAGTCATGGCAGCATTGAACATCAGCTATGAACTGCTTCAGAGCAGGCAGCAAAGCCTGACCGACAATTCAGATGCTCAGAAACAGATCAAACAGATGCTTGGCAAGCTGGATCAGGCGCTAATGCTAATCGAAAGCTAAATCCACTGCCCCCCCCCTGGCCTGAAGAGCCATCGTTGGTAAAAAACCAATGGAGCTATCGGTCAAAAGATCAATAGCAAAAAAAACCTACAGACTTGTACCTCAGAACCGATATAATCCCGGTCAAGTCTCCCTGGCCTGTTTGCCAGTCATTAAAGACCCGGGCTGATAATACCATACCGGGGATTCCTCGTTGATGCTGGAGCGCAGGTCCACCTTGCAGTGGAAAGCCCGATTCATCACAGCAATCCCCACCGTTGCTTTAACAGCAACGGGCTTACGTGGCAGCGGCAGCTTGGGGAGACTTACTATCATTCAGTACTTGTCGTCTTATTACCTCTCAAACACCCATAAAACGCATCAGTATTGGCAGGCAGTGAAGTATTCCGCAGAATGAAAGAGAAAAAAAGCCGATACACTGTGACCGGCTTTTTGGGAAGACGTATTTCAGAAAAAGTCAGGACTTTTCTTTTGGTTTCACGTATAACACCAGATTGTGGTCAACAATCTCGTAACCGTGCTTGTCGGCAATCTCCTTTTGACGACGCTCAATATCTTCATCGATAAACTCAATGATCTCACCGCTTTCCATACAAACCATATGATCGTGATGTTCACCCCTTGCCAGCTCGAACACGGAGTGCCCACTGTCAAAGTTGTGCCTGATGACCAGACCGGCCCCTTCAAACTGGGTCAGCACCCGGTAGACGGTGGCCAGACCGACATCTTCTTCTGCATCAAGGAGAGCCTTGTAGACATCCTCGGCACTCATATGAAGGCCCTGAGAGCTTTCAAGAATCTGAAGAATTTTGACACGAGGCAGCGTGACCTTCAGACCCGCTTTGCGCAACTCTTGATTTTCCAACACGTTTACCTAACCCTTAGCATTTAGCAGGTAATCCCTGCTATTATCACATTTTTAAGCCGAACATTCATTTTCGAAGAAGATAGTGGAAGTCTGAAACCGATGCAAAAACGTCCAGCCCTGACCACAATTTTTCTCGCTGCCGCTGCTCTCCTGGCTGGGTGTGCCAGTTCAACAGACGGTGGCTCCAAACTCATCAGCTTCCCCGGTGTTTACAAGGTCGACATCCAGCAGGGTAATGTCATTACTCAGGAAATGGTAGACCAGCTCCGTCCGGGAATGACCCGTAACCAAGTCCAGTATGTTATGGGCACCCCCCTTATGGAGGACACCTTCAATCGGGATCGCTGGGACTATATTTCCAGCCTTCAGCCCGGTGGCGAACAGCGCACCCAACAAACCCTCACCATCTTCTTCAAAGACGACAGGCTTTCCTCTATTGAAGGAGACTTTCGTCCCGGTACAGGGGTAACACCTTAAACAGCTCTGCTGACTGCAAAGCAGTTCACCCTCAGGATGCAACTGCTTCTTTCTTGAGTTTTGCTTTCTCTGCACGCATCTTGCGTACTTCTTTCGGATCAGCAATCAGCGGGCGATAGATTTCTATCCGGTCACCCTCTCTCACAGCCTGATCGGTCGGCCTGATAACTGCCTTGCCAAAAATGCCCAGTTTAACAGAGTCCCAATCAATCTCAGAAAAGATCGACTTCATGCCAGATTGTCTGGCGGCATCAAGTACTGATGTACCTTCTTTAACCTCAAGGGTCAGAATCCGGTAATCATCCGGCAGGGCGTAAGCCACTTCAATACTGACTCTGGAGTGTTCTTCCGGCTCGGACCGGCTATTGTTTTCAGCCATAAAGCTGCTCCGCTCTCTGACAGAAGGCGTCAACCATTTTATTCATTGCCTTGTTGAACACTGCACCGACTGTAGCTCTCAGCAATGGGTTGGATATTTCGAAATCCAGCTCCAGTGACACCTTGCAGCCTCCATGACCCAGCGGCTTGAATGTCCAGACCCCATTCAGCTTTGAAAAGGGCCCCTTCAGCAATGACATTTCAATAGACTGGTTTTCCACCATTCGGTTCCTTGTGGAAAACTCATAGCCCAGGTTTCCTTTGGACAGCTCAAGAGCGGCTTCCAATACCTCTCCTTCCTGCCTGAGTATTTTGGCTCCTGAACACCAGGGCAAAAACTGAGGATAACCTTCAACATCAGCCACCAGTGGATACATTTTTTCTACTGGCTGCATGATCAGGGCTGAACGGGAAACTCTTGGCATGACGCAGTGCAAATTTATAAGACAAGGGCCAGCGAGCATAACATATTGTGAAAGCTATTGCCTTCAGAGCCGTACAGGGAAAATACTCGGGGCTCGCAATGCCGCGGAGGAGGAGCGTAGCTTAAAGGCTACGCCCTATACCGATTATGATTTAAATGAGCTCAAATCATTTCAGCGCTGTGTACAGAATCAAAGCTACCGCTACAGGCACAATAAAACGGATCGCAAAGCGCCACAGATTGATCAGACCTACACTCATAGCCATTTCGTTGGACATAACAGAACGCTTCAGAACCCAGCCAGCAAAGATCGCTGTCAGAGCACCACCCAGAGGCAACAGCAAGACGCTGGTCATGTAATCGGCCAGATCAAAGATGGTCTTGTCGAAGAACTTGACGTCAGCCCAGATGTTAAAGGAGAACACAGAGCCCAGACCTACCAGCCAGATAGCACCACCGATCAGCCAGGTCGCCAGTACACGATTGATGCCGAAGCGCTCAGTCACCCAGGCCAGAGAAGGTTCAATAAGGGAGATGGCTGAACTCAGGGCAGCGATACTGACCAGCATGAAGAATATGAAGCCCAGAATCGATCCGCCGGTGATATTGGCGAAAGCAGAGGTCAGGGAAACAAACAGCAGACCGGGCCCGGCAGAAGGTTCAAGACCGTGAGCATAAACAATCGGGAACACGATCAGGCCAGAGATGATGGCCATCAGAGTATCGAGGAATGCAACATTCACTGCGGTACGTGGAATAGAGTTGTTGGCGGGCATGTAGGCACCGTATGCCATCAGGGCACACATCCCCAGACTCAAGGTAAAGAAGGCCTGACCCATAGCCGCTACAACTGCTTCGCCGGTAATCTTGCTGAAATCCACATCGAACATGAAGTGGAAACCACGCATGAATTCACCGGTAACCAAAACACTGTAACCCAGCATGGCAAACAGCAGCAGGAACAGGGTTGGCATCATAACCTGCAGACCTTTTTCCAGACCTTTATGAACACCACGAGCGGTGATCAGTACTGTGACCACCATAAACAGGGTGTGCCATAAAATTTGTCTTGGTGCAGAGGCAGTCAGAGCTTCAAACTCACCACCAATCTGATCAGCCGTCATACCATTGAAAACACCTGTCAGAAGATCCCAGGCGTATGACAGCGCCCAGCCAGCCACCACACTGTAAAAGGTCAGAATAATGAAACCGGTGGCCATACCCATCCAGCCAATCACTTCCCAGCCACGGAACACTCCTGCATCACTGGTCAATTTACGGATAGCATTCAGTGGGCTAAGGCGAGCCGAACGACCAATGGCCGTTTCAGCCATCAACAACGGTACACCTACCAGCGCGATACACAGCAGATAAACCAATACGAAGGCGCCACCACCGTATTGGCCAGCAATGTAAGGGAATTTCCAGATATTACCCAGACCAATGGCAGATCCGGCGGCAGCCAGCATAAATGTCCAACGGTTGTTCCAGGTTTTGCGCGCGGTTGTCGGGTTTTGTCCTGACATGAGACTCCTCAATGATGTACAGCAAAATTCTTATCGAGTGAAACCTTCATGCAGAGTGCTGCAAAGATACTTCGAACAACACTGCATTTTATTGCAAGCCGCCCGGGCTATTCAGTCTCGAATCAGACAATCAGGAAAAGGAGCTCAAACGACAACCAGCTTGAAGAAGAGAGTAGAGTCATTATTACAGCCAGGGGCACAAATAACAGCCCACTCAACACCGAATAAAGCAGCTACCATAAAGCTTTCACTGGAGCATGAGGGCGACGCTGAGCATTGTATCGGTTTCATTTCTCACCTCAACCACTTTTTCCTACAATCACCACAAAAAAAGAAATATCCCCCAAAATAATTTACAACCCAGAACATTTAACCTAAAGAAAAGAAGCCCTGAACAAATACGAAAAACCGTCAGGAGCCTGAATGAGTAACTGTCATAAGCAACGACTGGTTTTATACGCTATCCACGTTATAATCCGCGCATGGCTAAAAGATCGAAAAAAAGCGGTAAAGGCGACTCTTCCATTGTCGTCAACAAAAAAGCCCGTCATGACTACCACATTGATGAGTCATTTGAAGCAGGGCTTTCACTGGCAGGCTGGGAAGTCAAGAGCCTTCGCATGGGTAAAGTGCAACTGGTTGACAGCTACGTTCTACTCAAAGATGGCGAAGCCTGGTTGATTGGTGCCCAGATAACACCACTGGATACAGCATCCACCCATGTGATGGCTGATCCTCTGCGCGACCGGAAACTGCTGTTGCACAGAAGAGAGTTAGCCAAGCTGTTCTCGGAGACTCAACAGAAAGGTCATACTTGTATCGCTACCAAGCTGTACTGGAAAGGTCATCTGGTCAAATGCCAGGTAGCCCTTGCCCGTGGTAAGAAAGAGTTCGACAAGCGTGCTGCCACTAAAGAGCGCGAATGGAATATCGAAAAGCAGCGGGTTATGCACCGAGGCTAACTACATGACAGATGTCTTTTTATAAGCATCCCGGGTATAAATAACGGGTTGACTTCTATGCCACTTTTTGAATAATTAGTCTCAGGTTTCTCTGGGGGCGATCTGGATTCGACGACGGTTACGAAACCTTAGGTGCATGTCGAGAATGTAGTGATTCTCGTAAATCAAAACACTACAACCTTTTAGTTGCTAACGAAGACAACTTCCAAGGAGCTATGGCAGCTTAATACCTGCCTCCTCCCGGTCACTCCGACTTGCCTGTTGGCTGGAAATGACCGCTATTGAAAACAGGATCGCCTTGATGTCTGCCTGGGGCTGACAGGTTAAACTTTTCAGGATCGCGCAGTGTCACCCTGACCGTTGGGTCGTTCTGCGTTAGCCTAAAAACGGAATCTAAACATGTAGAGCCGAAGGCGGAGAATCGGCGGACGCGGGTTCAATTCCCGCCGCCTCCACCAGCTTGCAAACAGCCCTGATGAGCCCTCAGAAGCCATCAGGGCTTTTTATTAACTCTCAATTCTGATAGCAGAATTTCATGGCAATGGTTTTTCTCACTTGCCTTCAAACCAGTGATCTTGACGATGCAAGACAGAGTCAACCCATACTCCCGAAGGATTCTACTTTGGCGTAACTGTGTAGTGTTTCGTATCGGTCCGATTTTCTGCAAGCCCTGTCCTCACTGTTCTATTTTTCCTGCCCGGGGCGATTCATATCCAGCAAATCAATATTCATTTTCATCCACAGCAGAGTAGCGGCCAGATTAACATTGTTACGACAGGTTCCATCATTGACGGTTAACAGGCCCCGAGTCTCGTCGATTCTCTGATTCACCTCCTTTTGGCGTTCTTCAGGAAAATTCTCCAACAACCGCTCCAGGTTTTGCTGTCCTTGAGTCAGATGTGCAAACCTCGAAGGAAACTGGCACAACTGATGCAACTTAACCAAATCTGACTCCAGCCCTGATTTCTGCCAGGTTCCGAGAGACATAAGAATTAAGAAGTCCAGGTCATACGTATCAAAGGCAGACTTGTCCAGTGTTTCGGCATAGTTCGTGCGCTCACCATTGATGACCAATTGCCCGGGTTGTTCAGACCCCTCCAGGTACATTATTTGCGAATAAAAGCTCAACATATTGTCTTTGGTAAGAGGTTCTTCATCCGCATAATAACCGTTTTCGGACAACACAGGGGACTCCAACAATGTTTCCAGATCGTGCAACGCAAATGACTCACAGCCAAAACCACCGGCTTGTCGAGGAGGCAGAAAGAAAAACTGGGAATCAGTAAAACCGTGATACTTTATCGCCAGTATTAACGCCAAACCGACAAAATGCGGCAGGGGTGAATAAGTTTTGTCTGCATGGTACTGCTTAAAAACAGTTAAACTATCAGCAAAAAAAACCTGAAAATGCCCCCTGCTATTTCTCCTGATAGAAACAACACTAACGTGACCTGTTTTAACCTGAAAAATATAGTTTTTTGGTTTTTGTGCTGCCATTAATGGCAACTGGGTTACAAATAACGAAACCAACTGGTGAAGACACTGTGGAAAACCAAGATAAGCATGCATGAGCCTTATAATCTCCGGGCTGGCAGCATCCAGAACCCTGTCAAGCAGCTCGTATTTGGGCAGCCCTTCAGGTAACTCAAGGTCAGGAAGTACTGCTTTGGCAAATGATCTGATATAAATTTCTGGCACTCTCTTAAACTCGGGATACTCAAGTAAAATATGCGTCATTTCACCTGTTTCCAGCTTTTCGGGAAAATAAAGCTCAAGTAGTTTCAGAACCCCTTTCCAACGGTATTCCGAGTTCTCCAGGGAGCCCTTTTCTTCTAAAATACCGGGATTCTGCTCATACAACTCTCGCAATTCTGCCTTAAAATCATCAATATTTTTTTTCTGATCCATCGTTTTCAATGACTTTTCAGCGGCCTTCAGTATTTCTTTCAGTTTTTCAAGATGCCTGGCACGACTCTCATCGTTTCCAGAAGCCGTTGCTGCACCAGTGCCAGAGGAACCTGAAGAGCCAGAACCACCTTGCCTTTTATGAGGCTGTTTTTTATGAGGCTGTTTTTCGCTTTGTCGCCCCTGCTTCGATGACTGAGATTGACTGCCCGTTTTGGTCTGTTTCTTGTTTTCATTACCATAGAGGTTCAACTCAAACGAATAGCCAGTAAAAACTGTTCCTTTGTCTGGCTGTAGTCCTTCCCCTTCAGAAACAGGGGAACTGATTGTCAAACCTTTTTTTCCTTTCTCTAACAGTAACAACGGAACAACCTTAGACTGAGGCAAACGAATGCGGTCAGATAAAAAAGAAGAAAGAATCACATCGGCACCGCCGCCAGAAACCAATGATGAAGCGTAAGGAATTGCAGCCTGGCTGCCAGCTGACAAAAAAATGCTAGCCAAAATAAAGACACAACACATGCTCTTCATAGTAAATAACCAAGCTCAAATAAAGATATCAAATAGATACAAAAACATCATTCTAGACAAAAAACTTGGATTTACCTGAAATTGGGATAGATTATTTCGTCTAAAGCAATGAATCGGCTCAATATATACGGCATCACTCGTCTTAATATTGAGAATGCCGTATGTAAACTCTTAAGAGGTGTTTTCAGAACCGACCAAAGCCTTGACAGATAATCAAAGACAACCGCTATTCGATTTTGGATACCACTGATTTTCAACGGTGCTTTATCAATTTTTATATACCTGACCAGTTGGTTTCGCTAACTGCTCAAATTCACTTTTTGCAGATAGGTAACCGGGCGCATCAGGAGCAAAATAGAGTTCATCAAATAACTTATTGGTTGCAATATCTGCCCATTGCCCAGATGTATATTCTTCTGGAAACCTTGATTCACTATTAGTTTCAGTGACAGTGAATAACACATCACCCTTGTAATAAACAGGATAATAAGTATCGCTACTACCATCACAGCATCCACAGGGGTCCCTTCCGTCACTCACTTCTTCACCTACTGAAATATCGCAGGGTTGAAGATATTTAAGTAATTGAATGGCATTCTCGAATACCTGAATATCCGGGTTAGGTGTTGTCGCGCCAAAATGCACATCGTTTTCAGTCAGAATTCCTTGTAAACAAATCATGTGCTCTATGACGCCTCACACAACCTCATTAGC
>NZ_JAHHPR010000321.1:0-1266 GCF_024606255.1 Endozoicomonas sp. SESOKO3 | reverse complement strand
ACATTAAATCTGTGTTGTTGAAAAAAACCAGAGCAGGAAAATCAACATTGTTTCGGCGCTCTATAAGTGACTTGGTTAACACTTGATCATTTGTAAACTGCCCCACCCAACGGCTGAGTTGTTCATCACTTTTTGCTGTGATGACCGTCTTTAACAGAGACTGGTGTGGAGAAGAAAAGCGGCGATACCACGCCTTTGCCAGAAGGTCTTCTCCTTCAATAACCTCTCGAAAGTAGGTACACACCTGTTTTAAACGGGCAATATCTTTAAGTCTCAAACAGCCAATAATTTTCAATTGTGTCAGGCTAGGCAAATTGAGTAGTGAAAGTTCACCCTTGTCAGATACAGTAATTTTTCTACCTGCACTGACACCTATACCCGTTGACGCTTGCTTCGATATAGATTGATCAGGCGTTGTTGAGTGTGTACTGCCAGAGTTTGGATTTATTCGATCCATGCTTGGTTACTCGTATTAATCCTCAATTAGAAAGGACATTCAGAATTGATACTGCAAATTTGACTCGGTTTTAAAATAAAAGTTCAAAATATGTTGTTAAGTGCAACGGACAAAGCTTCTGTCTTTCAGCACACTCAGAATGGCTTTGGCTTCACTCAGCCAAAGCTCACTGGATCGGTGAGGGTGAGAGCTTTCATTTTTCACGTCAAAAATTAAGAAAAATTGAAGCTAATTTCTCTGGTAGATATACCTTTTCAAACGCTGGATTTCTGCATCTTTGATAGATGAATCAGCCATTTTTTGGCCTTAAAGAGCTTTTCTGAAAAAAAACCAACGGGAGGCTTGATTGTAATTGTTTTAACGCGAAACAATGCAGGAAACACGAGCACCTCGGGAAGCAACAGGAAAGGGCCTGGGATATTCGATTTGTTCAGAAGTACTGCAAGATAGAAAGGGTATCAGAAAACAGCACACACTCTGGTATTTGGAAGGTCTGTATTGAGAACACTTTGAAAGAGTAGACAGCAGGGAAGCTGTGCTTCCCCTTTATCCTAAATGCGTTTCTAACATTCTTGCCTGCAAAACGTCACAGTCACGGGTTATCAGATTGTGGTGGTTCTGGTGGCCGCTCAGGCTGAGACCTTAGTTTCTGTCGCTGTTCCCGTAGCGTTTCCGGAGTCAGGGGGTTGCCACCGTTTCCATTATCTCCAGGCCTGGTTACATTTTCAGGATTGGCTGGGCCCATTTGGATTGGCTCCTGGCCCATCGGGATTCACTCCTGGCCCATCGGGATTCACTCCTGGCCCATC
>NZ_JAHHPR010000320.1:0-16915 GCF_024606255.1 Endozoicomonas sp. SESOKO3 | reverse complement strand
CACTTTAGGCTCCCCGCCCTCTGGATACTTTGGTGATGATGAGCACTGCCCTGCCCTGGCTTCTGTCCCTTCAAACAACCGCTACACCAGACAGACCAAAGAAATCTACGTTTACCTAATCGCTCTGAATATCCTGGAGGCTGATATTACCAGCAAAAGGAGTATCAAAACAAAGCGTAAAAAGGCTGGTTGGAGTAATAAACATCTTGCTCAGCTACCGAGGGCATTCGTTGTAGGGCTAAATGAGAATGATTAGACTGGTGCGTAAGCCCTGTGCCTTTACCCAAGACGCATAAACCAACTGATACTCTTCAAACGGCTACGATACTCTGCCACATATTCATCGATACGGTCTGGTTCTGAGCAGCTTAGAGTGGCATTGCTCGTATAGATCAAGAGAGGGCCAGTAAAAAGGGCAGTCTAACGTCGCACTACTTCACCTCATCTCGACTCCAGCTTTCAACCTCAATCTTACGGGCATTTTTGTCAGGCATTCTTACATAATGGTTAGCCATAAATTGGAACCAAAAAGAGTTTTCAGGGACAAAGTGAAACAGAACGAATTAAGGAATAAAGATATGGATCAAGTAGTAGTAAAACCGGCCATATTGCCAGGGGCATATACCCCGGCACACTCTGAATCGGAGGTAGCTGGCCTACCAATTAATAAAGCTGATGATAAGAAGTACCTTCCTGAGGCAGAAGAGCACAGAGAACATTATTTTGGGCATAAGGATCTTTCATCGAGACGCACTTCTTTGGTTACGACCAAAAAAGATAACAATGATCACTACATCCAACTTGCAAAAAATATCGTCTTTACTCTGGATCGATTTTTGTTTGATTCAATTAATGAAGAGTCCTGGGAAAATATGGCTAATAGTTTAATGTTTTCTGGTATTGATTCATTAGAGAAAGCCACTGCTATGGATTTGAAGGTATGCCCTCCATGTCCAGTCTTTCACACATGGGGCGCATTGCATGGCACCACCATCTTTAATGGCTTGAATAATCCTGAAAGACACACGGAAATAAATTATGTTAAGAGGATATTGGAAGAAGGAACTAAACTCAGTGAAAGTGACATCCCCCTGTTTATAGTCTTTTCAGATATGAATCTAACAGGCTCTCAAATTGAACAGATGAAGGCTGAATTTGAAAGTCATGAGAATATCTTATGTATCTCGTTAGAAACAGATTTGCAGCTAACATTCCCTGCAGAATTGCAGCAATATGCTTCACGCATGAACATCAGATTTATAGATTCTATTAGAGTTGTTGTATCTCAAAATATTACTAAGACTATAAGCTTTTGTATAGACAAGGCAAATTCTGAAAAAAAAACCAAACTAGCTAATCGTTTTGAAAAGCTAGGGGTTAATCATTTATTTTATTCAGATATAGATAATCAATGGTTATCCAAACCACCTTTCATATTAGCCAGACATGGGATGTTTACTCTGCCAACAATGTCGAGTACATTGCCACTTATTAACACATACATTAACAGTACAAAACTACCTAATGCCGATAGAAAGCTTTTAGATAGGCATAGATCATTTTTCTCTGAACTGCCTCATCTAAATAAAGAAAATTCAAAGAAGTGGTCTACAGACAAAGCGAGAATGCTATTTGATTATATTTTAAGTGGTGAAGCAGAGAGTAATTATCAACATCTATCAAAGCAGTTAGTCAAAATTTCATCCGACTACGATTATCTTTTGAGGGCTAATAATGAAATAATTTCCTGGAAAGGTGACAATGGTTGCTTCTTTGTAAGAGAGCACTCTAAAGGAGATTTTTTAAGAGCCGCTTCAAAAAGAATTAGCATGATAAATCTTCATCAAAAACCGGATACTGAATATTGTCATAATCCAGATCCATATTACAGAGAAGCACACAGACTCACTGGAATGCAATTACTCAAGTATTATTACTATGGGCATGATGGCACGTGGATCAAATAATAGAAGATGCCTAATCGCTATTAGAACTCAATTAAATGATACTGGATAGTAGTTCACCGAAAAACCACAAGTAATCTAGCAAAAAAGTTAGGTAACAGAAAAAATCTTTTAGCGTAGGGCAGTCTCAATCTCAGGTAAAAACGGTATACATTAGGTCCTTTGTGATTTTTTCAGACAATCTTACCTGTTTTCTAGTAATCATTTAGAACCAATAAATGTTTTAAGATACTAAGAAATAAAGCATTAAATAATAGAAATCAGTACATGGACCAAATTATAGGATCGAAAAAATTATCTGCCGCATATACCCCACTATACACCGATACGGAGGGAGGCACGCTATCTAAAAATACTGGTAATGATAGGAAATACCTTTCTAAAGCAGAAGAATGCACAGAAAATCATCTTGAGCAAAAGTTACTGTCATTTAGAAGCATTTCTCTGGCTCCGACCGAAAAAGATAAGGGTAATCACTACATCGCACTTGCAAAAAATATAGTTACTACTGAAAGTCCAATTTTTTTTGATTCAATTGATGAAGAATCCTGGAAAAACATGGCTGACAGTTTAAAATTTTCAGACATTGATTCATTAGAGAAAGCCATCGCTATGGATTTAAGGGTATGTCCTCCCTGCCCTATATTTCACACATGGGTCGCATTGCACGGTACCACAATATTCAATGGTTTGAATACCCCTAAAAAACTCAGGGGAATTAATTATGTTGAAAGGGTATTAAAAGAAGGAACTGATCTGAGTAAAAATGACATCCCACTTTTTATAGTATTTTCGGATATGAATCTAACAGAATCTCAAATTAATGAAATGAAGGGTGAGTTTAAAGATCATGATAATATATTATGTATCTCGCTTGAAACAGACCTGCAACTAAAATTCCCCAAGCCATTAGATAAATATGCTTCATCTATGAGCTTTGAGTTTATGGATTCCATTAGGCTTGTTGTATCTCAACACATTACTAAGACTATAAGCTTTTGTATAGATAAAGCAAAATCTGAAAACAAAATCAAACTAGCTAATCGTTTCGAAAAGCTAGGGACTAACTATTTGTTTTATTCAGATATTGACAACCAATGGTTATCCAAACCTCCTCACATTTTAGCTAGTCATGGAATATTTAGTCAGCCGACAATATCAAGATCGTTGCCTCTCATCTATATAAAAAGTGAAGATGAAAAAAAGCTATCTGATGTTGATAGAAAACTTTTGGAAAGACATAGATCATTTTTCTCTGAGCTTCCTTACTTATATAAAAGAAATTCAGAAAAATGGTCTACAGATAAAGCAAAAAAGCTTTTTGATTATATTTTAAGTGGTGAAGCAGAATGTAATTTTAAACATTTATCAAAACAGATTACACATATTTCACCTATCTACACATGCCTATTCAATATAGATGAAGGGGTTTCCTGGGAAGGTGAAAATAGTTGTTTTTTTGTGGCAGAGCACTCTAAAGAAGTTTTTTTAAGAGGTGCTTTAAAAACCCCCTGGAGGATAGACCTTCATCAAAAGCCAACTAGTAAACTTGCTGATGATTCTTATAATCCAGATCTATATTACAAAGAAGCACATAGTCTCATTGGAATGCAATTACTTAAATATTATTATCATGGACATGATTTCACATGGTGCACTTGGTAGAAAATACCTTAGATCTGATAAAGTGCCAAGCCGGAAGACCTGCCTGAAGAGCGGGAGATCCTACTAACAGTTATTGTGTGTGCTGACTATGCAAAATCATTGGATAAACCAAGATATCCTTAAAGTTTATCGTTTTTCAAATATGCAGTTTTTTTTGCTTCCTGAATGAAAACTCATATCTGCCACTTTTTATTCACCTTGAGTTAGCTCCTCAATCTCTCTCTTTATGTCTTGCAGTTCTTCAAGTAGTCCTAATTCACTACATGAGTTTATAAACTCACTACTTTCATTAAGTATTTCCAACACCATCAGCAAGACCTTCTTTAAGTCCTCATTCAATCCTTTATTTCTTTGCAAACCCTCAAAAGTATTATCAAGTTGACCACCTGGTCCGGACAAGGGAGACAGGGAAGAAAACATTAAAAATTGATCAACGCTGGTAGCAACTAAACCATTCTGTTGCAAGTTCCATAATTGCCCTAAATATATATCTTTTGGATTTGTGGGGTTAGATTGAGTTTCGCTTAAAAGCACTGCTCTCATCATTCTAATACCTTCAATCATTTTTGAAAGCCCAGATGATTCACGAGCGCCAATAAAGCTTTCCAGGCTATATTCGCTTTTTTTAAATGCTCTTGTAAAAGCTTTATCGTAAAATGAGATGAAACGAGTAGAAGTTGAAAGCACTGTTGCGCTTGAATGATATGGAAGTGCATATATTAGTAACACTAAGATCGTATTTCTTAATCTCATTCTGTACTGCTCTCTGTCATACCTAACTTACGACGAAAAATAGCACTGAATATCTGGAAAAGCAAAAATCCAAAATCAAGTACAAAGTTTGAGGTGCCACCTTATTTTTCAAGAAAAAGATAAGGACAACCATTAATAAAAAATCATAATAATCGAGACAATTAAACAAAAAAAGAAAAATTAGAACAGAAAAAACCCGCTGGAGCTAATGTGCAGCACCAGATGATAATGATTAGACATTACAGATCAGCACAGGCTTCGACGGCAAAGATGGAAACCAATGGGTCAACCACCCACTGCCGATGATGCGCAACATTCTTCTCAGTCAGATGATCCTCACCACACAAATTAGCCCTGCGAACACACCGATAGTACGGAGTCGAACCTGAATCAATCAGGCTACTGCGAACCTGAGTCATGAGATCTTCAGCTACAATGGTAAAAATTGGAAACAGCAGTAAAGTAGTTCAATCCGTAGACTGGTCAAATATATGGATGTCCCTATTCTTTTATATGCCTATACTCAATGCCGTGTATCGCCATCAATGAGATTTGATAGATGAGTCTGCTCGTAAAAGCAATGATGCTACTGTTTTTTATCTCCGGCAGTACCACATCAAATGAAATAAAGGGTACAATAAAAATAACAGTTTTAGTAAATCAAAACAGACTAACTTTCGAAAAGGAATATGCTGAGATATACAGTCTTACTCAACTGATACAGAAATTTATTTTTGGAAAAATATCAGAAAAAATTGCAACTAATATAAGAAATCATCGTCCCCGAGAGCTAACTATTTCTGAACAGTTGACAGTAAATATTCAAAAGGAATCAGATGATCAAAAAAACAATAGAGCATACTGCTCCGAAGTTTTTCCATCTGAAAATCCTGAATCTCTTACATTTTCCGAGCTGCCTTCATCTACTGAAACCTTATTAGACCAGCAAACTTTTCTCGAAACGACAGCATCAACAACAATTGATAATAATACAGTAACTTTTCATTTTAATGTTCCTTTTATTGCTTCTTTTAATAGCAACGGGGAACCTTTAATCGGTATCAAAGCAACTTTTGATAAGATTTACGACGAGTTACAAACGCACCTGATCAGTGAAATCGATTGAGCTAAAATAGACATAACATCAAATTAAGGAAATGCATCTCAGGTGCAAGCTCCTGATTTTTTGTTGGCTCACGATCATTCTAAATCAGCATATTAAAATCAACTGTATACCCAGCTTTTTCATTTCTATAACAGTACCAAGCCCAATCTTGATCTCAAATATACACCATTCCACCGATGCCACTCTCCAGCCTGGTAATCCTCACCATATAAGTAATCCATGCGGGTCAAATATATGAATGTCTTTTTCCATTTGTGCTTTTTCAATTTTTTATATGAATCTCTCTGTCTATTTCTTATTCATTTTTCACTTTTTGTTCACTTTTTCATTTTGTTAGGCATTCTTGCACACTTGTTAGCAATGAATCAGAACCAACACACGTTGTAAGGTTCTAAGGAGCAAAGAACAAGGAGCAAGGACATGGATCAAGTTGTAGGAGAGCAAATACATCCGGCAGGATATTCGTCACTGTACACTGAAACGCTGACAGAAAGCCTATCTAAAAATAAAGTTAACAATAAGAAATACCTTCCTAAGGCAGAAGAGTACACAGAAGAGCATTTTGGGTGTAAGGACATATCATCAAGATGCATTTCCTTGGTACCGTCCGGGAAAGATAACGATAGTCACCACATGCGCCTTGCAAAAAATATAGTTTTCACGGCAGATCCAATTTTTTTTGATTCAATTGATAAAGAGTCATGGAAGAATATGGCTGATAGTTTAAAGTTTTCAGGCATTGATTCACTGGAGAAAGCCAGCGCTATGGATTTGAGGGTATGTCCTCCATGTCCGGTCTTTCACACATGGGCCGCACTGCATGGCACCAGCATATTTAATGGATTGAATAATCCTCGACATCTTACTGGAATTAATTATATTCAAACGATATTGCAAGAAGGAACCGATCTCAGTAAAGATGATATCCCATTACTTATTGTGTTTTCGGATATGAATCTGACAAGCACACAAATTGATCAGATGAAGGCTGAATTTAAAGATCATGATAATATCTTATGTATCTCTATGGAAACAGATCTGCAGCTAGATTTTCTCGTACAATTAGCGAAATATGCTTCATCGATGTGCCTTCAGTTTATGGATTCCATTAGAGTTATTGTGTCTCAAAACATTACCGAGACTATAAGATTTTGCATAGCTAAGTCAGAGTCTGAAAACAAAACCAAACTAGCTAATCGTTTGCAAAAACTAGGGGTTAATCATTTGTTTTATTCAGACATTGACAATCAGTGGTTATCTAAACCACCTTATATATTAGCTAGCCGCGGGATATTCACTCAGCCAAAAATGTCAATGACATTGCCACTTATCTATATAGATAAAGACGTTACAGAACAACTATCTGAAACTGATAAAATCCGTTTAGAGAGGCATAGATCATTTTTCTCTGAAATGCCCTACCTAAATAAAAGAACATCAAAAAAATACTCCAGAGATAATGCGATAAAACTATTTGATTATATTCTAAGTGGTGAAGCAGACAGTAATTATGAACACCTATCAAAACAGATTGTACATATTTCATCTCACTACGATTATCTCTTGGAATCTGATAGAGGCGTTTCCTGGGACGGTGAAAACAGTTGTTTTTTTGTGGCAGAGCACGCTAAAGATGTTTTTTTAAGAGGTGCCTTAAAGAAACCCTGCATTATAGACCTTCATGAAAAGCCAGTTAGTGGACGTACTGATGACTCTTATAATCCAGACCCTTATTACAGAGAAGCACACAGCCTCGTTGGCATGCAATTACTGAAGTATTATTATCATGGACATGATGACACGTGGCGCCGTTCTTAGAAGATGACCAGAAGATTTAGGGCACCCATAAAAAATCAAACTGCCTTTACCCAAATAATCGAGGATTAAAAGCGTAACCTTCATTCGCAATCTCTCTCAGGCATCTGGTTGTCCTTAGTTGTCCTTTCAAAAGCCAGGGCTATCTATTGGAGCAGAAAGGTTAGCGCGACAACCCGGTTAAGTTACACAAATACAAGCCTCCTAGGAGGCTGACTTCCGAATCAGGTAGATATACCGTTTTTCCACCTGCTCATGAGACAGCAGTTCATGATCCAGAAAGTTACAGAACTTGGGAATATCACGCTGGGTAGAAGGATCAGTCGCTATAACCCTGACCATTTCTCCCGGCTTCATGTCTCTCACTTTGTTGTGCAACATCATGACCGGTTCCGGGCAAAGCAGACCTGAAGTATCCAGTTCATGATCAATTTCTATAGTATCCGACACATTCACTCCTGTTATCCGACCCAGGAACCGGACCGACTCAGGGATCGATAAACAATAGCCAGTCCTGCACTGCGGGCCAGCATAAAGGCACTGTAGGCCAACCACAAGCCGTGATTACCCATATTACGGGTGACATACCAGACTGGCAGAAAGACCATTAACGTCGCCACCAACATGGTGTTTTGCATCATATCCGTTCGCGCGGCGCCAATAAACACACCATCCAGCCAGTAGCACCAGACGGCAAACAACGGCATGGCAGCCAACCAGGGCAGATAAGTGTTTGCCGTTTCGGCGACGGCAGGGATATTTGTCAACAGACCAATGATACCCTGCCCCACCAGCGAGAAGGTGAAAAAAAATAACACGGCACAAATGAGCGAGCAGTAACCCGTTACCCTGACAATCTGTTTAAAGCGATCTTCTTTTCGCTGCCCCAAAGCTTCACCCGTCAGTGCTTCGGCAGCATGGGCAAAGCCATCCAGTCCATTGGAAATCAGCAGCAACATATTAAGTAACAAAGCATTGGCCGCCAGGATATGACTGCCACTCTGGGCTCCCTGTGCCGTAAAGAAAGCCTGAGTTCCAAGCAGACAGAGCGTGCGAACAAACAAGTGTCGATTCAGTAACAGCAGGCGACGCATAGAGCCCAGGCTCAGAATCATTGAACGGACAAAAGTTCCAGACTTACCTCTCAAGGTTTGACTGACCATCGAGACCCCCAGTACAAGACTGGTATAGTCGGCGATCACTGTTGCCAATGCTGCACCCCGGGTAGCCATTCCCAGGTCCAGAACAAAAAACAGATCCAGAATAATATTAACCACATTGGCCAGCACGAGAATAAACAATGGCCCTTTAGGGCGGTGCATTCCAATCAGCCAGCCAACTATCGTAAAGTTAATCAAAACCGCAGGAGCTGAAAATATTCGAGTGGAGAAATAGATCCTGGCCTGTTCAGCCACTTCAGGGGCCGCATTAAATAAAGGCAGGGCAATAGCCAGGAGGGGACGATGTAAAAGAATCAGCAAAAAGCCGATCACCAGAGCTAGCAGGATCGACTGGGCCAGCCATTGCCGGGTTTTCTGATGATCATCCTGACCCAGCGCCTGGGCCACCAAACCGGTGGTTCCCATTCTAAGGAAACCAAAAGCCCAGAACAACAGTGAAAACAATGTGCTGCCGATGGCGACACCGGCCAGATAAATATCACTGGAGAGATGCCCCAGCACCCCTGAATCAACCAGTCCCAGGAGAGGGACCGAAATATTGGCAAGAATGGCAGGCCAGGCAAACATCCAGACCTGCCGATACAATGCTGCAGTCGATTTCAACGTCAGTCCTCACAATTGCCTGACAAAATTCAGACCATTTTATGAGGCTTTAGTTCAGATCAGTATACGTAAACTTTACTTTATGAAGGCTGAGACCTTTTTTGCGGCTTCTAACAGATGCTGCTCATGAGTAAAACCCGATTTTACCCGGGGTTTCAGATCATGATTGCCGTCGGCCAGCCAATGAAGCTCAATATTCTTTGACAGGCCGTAACCTCGCACGGTGCTGTAATCCCCCATGACATCCCTACTACCCTGCACCACCAGCATGGGTAATGGGAAATCAACAAGATGCTCCGTTCTGGGTTTGTCCTGTTTACCTGGTGCATGGAATGGGTACCCCAGGCATACGACACCTCTCAATGAAAGACCAGACACCTCAGACACCAGCAGGCTGGCCATGCGTCCGCCCATGGATTTACCGCCAATGAAAAGAGGGCCGTTATAATCCTTTTGGATATATTCAATCACGTCCTGCCAGCAGTGCAATAATTTTGGTTGCCTGTCCGGTGGTCTTTTTTTACCGGTTTTCCTTCGCTCCCGCATATAAGGGAATTCAAAGCGCACGACACTGATACCTTCAGCCATCATCAAGACGGCCATTTGATTCATGAAATCGCTGTCCATAGCCGCACCGGCACCATGGGCCAGAATCAGTAATGGAGACCCGGTTTCAGCCCGGTTCCAGATAAGATCCATAAGATAAACAGTCCAGAGGAAATAAAGCGTTTGATTGTAACGCCATTTACCCGACCCGTCGCTGCGATCTGAACTAAGCTGGTCGAAGCGCAATGTCCTGTTCATTGATCAAAGCACGACTCTTTCTATCTTATATGTTAACGACTTTGGTCGTTTTATATCCAACTGACCGGAACACTTCATACGGTGTCGAAACGGAAGCCTGTCATGACCCATGCCCGCTTTACTCAGGGTTCAACAATGAAGCACGTCATTGTCATGAGCCTCAGCAATGCAGCAGGCATCACAACGCTGTTTTTTGTCGACCTGCTCGACCTCTTCTTTCTCAGTCTGCTCGGTGAAAAATTTCTGGCTGCAGCTATTGGTTATGCCGGCACCATCCTGTTTATCACTTCGGCTCTGGGTATTGGCTTATCCATTGCCGCCGGGGCCCTGGTCTCCAGATCCATTGGCAGCCACAACCGGGAAAAAGCGTGTCAATATCAAGTAAATATCTGTTTCCTGGTGCTGTTAGTCAGTATCACGCTGGCCATCGTTTTCTGGCTTCTGATCCCTGAACTGGTGACTTTGCTGGGAGCCACCGGGCGAGTTCATGAACTGGCCGACAGTTACCTGCATATTGTGATTCCCTCCATGCCTCTGGTCAGCTTGTCCATGACCCTCGGTGCCGGGCTCAGAGCCGTAGGAGATGCCAGGCTATCAATGACATCGTCACTCTCAGCCGGAGCTGTGAATGCCATACTGGACCCTATACTGATCTTTCTCCTGGAATTGAATATAGAGGGTGCTGCCATTGCTTCAGTGATGGCTCGTGCCACAATGTTTGCTATTTCCTTTTACGGCATTTTCTATAAACATAAACTCTACTCCCCCTTCCGTCTTTCCCAGTTTGGCAAGGATCTGAGAAACATTCTGGCAATCACCCTCCCTGCCATTGCCACCAATCTGGCCATGCCTTTCAGTGGCGCCTGGATGGTTCGCTATATGTCGCAGTACGGCAATAGTTACGTAGCAGGCTACTCAATCATTAACCGACTGATACCTGTCGCCTTCGGTGTCATTTTTGCCCTGTCCGGAGCAGTAGGACCTATAATAGGCCAGAATTTTGGGGCGAGACGGATGGGCCGGGTCAGGGAGTCGCTTCGAAATGCTATCCTCTTCACTGTGCATTATGTCATTGTCATTTCAGCCATACTGTTTTTCTTGCAGGACATTCTCATTCAAGTGTTCAGAGCCACGGGGGAAGCGGCCAGCCTGGTGTCGTTTTTCTGCGACTGGATTGCCATTAGCTTTTTGTTCACAGGTACTCTGTTCGTCGCCAATGCTGCCTTTAACAATCTGGGCAAACCCGGATACTCAACCCTCTTAAATTGGGGTCGGGCGACACTGGGTACCGTTCCTTTCATCTGGGTCGCCTCTGCATATATGGGGCCCTATGGCGTACTGGTGGGTCAGGCAGCCGGAGGAGTCCTGTTCTCAGCCATAGCCATTTGGCTGAGCTTTCGAACTATTGACGCCATTGAATGCAAGATTACCCGACAGGACACGATTGCCAGCCTTATGACCCGTCAGGAGGAAACCACAGCTTGTCCTTTCCAGCCGATGTCATCAGAATGTTCACAACTGGCACAAATGGCTGAAGAAGGTGAGTGCGAAGAGGCCGGTAACCTATCCGATAAAGCCAGATAAGTGTATTGATCCGGAACCTAAACCCCTTCATGCTATGCAATGGCACCAGACAGCGAACAGACAGGTTGCCATTGTTTCGAAAACTGACGTCAGAGTTGGAAATGAGCACACCACAATCAGGAATTACTCCAGAAGCCAATACCGATGCCTGCTTTCTGGTTTTAACTATCAGGCAAGATCCAGACAGCCTCACACAGATTAAAAAGACCTGTGCGCTGATACCACAGCTGACACGGGATCTCAGCGAACAGTACCCCGATGCCAGGCTGACCTCCACGATCAGTATCGGCAGTCAGGCCTGGGACGCTTTGTACAAAGCCGCTAAGCCAAGGCTTCTCGCTCCCTTCAAAGCCGTGACAGAAGGTGACCGGACTGCACCTGCCACTCCCGGTGATCTGCTGCTCCATATCCGTTCCAATCGTCGAGATATCAATTTTATCCTGTTGCACAGAGCTATGGATCATTTTGGACAAGCCGTTGACATTCAGGAAGATGAGACAGGTTTCCGTTACCTGGACGGTCGCGACCTGACCGGATTTGTAGACGGCACCGAAAATCCACAGGGAGATAACAGGGCCAGCGTCACTCTGGTGGGTGATGAAGATCAATCGTTTGCCGGAGGCTGCTATATCCATACCCAGAAGTGGGTTCACTCATTCAAAAAGTGGGACAAACTGGCGGTCACTGAGCAGGAAAAAGTGATCGGCCGCACCAAGGAGGACGACATTGAATTCAGTGGCGAAGAAAAAGCGCCAACAGCTCACGTAAAGCGTTCCAACGTCAAGGACAGTGGAGGCAAAAGTATGGAAATCCTGCGTCACAGTATGCCCTATGGCAATGCCAGTGAAGGCGGACTTTACTTTGTCTCCTACTGTCGCACTCCGACCCATTTTGACAAAATGATGGAGTCCATGGTCAAGGCCGACAGGCATGGTCACTATGACCACTTGATGGATTATTCACAGGCCACCACTGGCTGTGCATTCTTCGCGCCCTCTGTTGAGTTCCTGACTTCAGCTACCTGATCGACTTCTAACTGTAATCAGAGTACCGATGTTCCCCCGCTTCCCAGGCGATTCGGTACTCGCTGTCTTCCCTGCTTACCAACCTCAGTTCCATTTCATGGTGGCGCAGACAGTAATAGGTCGTCTTCTCATTTTGTGACTACATTTGATGGATGTTCATCGTCACAGTAAACGCTTTCACTCTATGAGCAGATTGATAAAAAGTCATCTGACTTTAATTGGCACTACCGTTCTGTCACTTTTGCTTTCCGGCTGTTTCTCTTCCGACAACCATCAGGCACTGGGAACCCTTGAGCGTGACAGAGTCACTCTGACAGCGACCGCTTCGGAGTTGATTACAGAGATACTCATCCATGAGGGCAACCCGGTAAGAACCGGTCAAGTGATCCTGAAGCTGGATGATCGCAAGCAACAGGCAGCCGTTGCTGCGGCCCTGGCCGAAACAGAACGGGCACGAGCTTATCTGAGTGAAATAGTCAACGGCGCCAGAATGGAAGACATAGCAGCAGCAAGAGCCAGTGTCGGGCAAATAGAAGCCCGGCTGGTGGATGCCAATAAAACGTTCCAGAGAAACGAAACACTGTTAAAGCGCAAACTGATCAGCCAATCCAGACTGGATCAGGCGAGAGCTGATCGTGATGCTCTCATGGCAGAAAAAGTAAATGCCAGAGAAAAACTCCAGAGTTTGCTCAATGGCAATCGCCCTGAAGTCATAGAACAGGCAGAGGCTTCCATGAAAAAGGCTCTGGCCAATCAGTTTCTGGAACAGAGAAAGCTGGAGGATCTATCCATTTATGCCACAAGAGACAGCTGGCTGGATAGTCTGCCCAGACACTTGGGAGAGAGAGTTTCAGCAGGCAGCACTCTGGCCATCCTGCTGTTGCATGAAGCACCCTATGCACGCATTTACGTTCCAGAGCCCCGCAGGGCCGCTGTTCACGTGGGCGACCACGTGACGGTACATATTGATGGCGTCAAAAAATCTTTTCTTGGTCAAATACGCTGGGTTTCTCTGGACCCGGCCTTCACTCCCCATTATGCCCTCAATGAAAAAGAACGCTCCCGACTGGTTTACATGGCCGAAGTACAGCTTCCGGAAACCGCTTCTGATTTGCCATCAGGACTGCCTGTGCAAGTGGACCTGCCCCTGTGAGCCGACAGGCCATCTCAGCCAAAGGGCTGACCCGCTGTTTTGGTGATTTCATGGCCGTAGATCATCTGAACCTGAACATCGAAGAAAAGACCATTTTTGGTTTCCTGGGGCCCAATGGCAGTGGCAAGTCGACTACGCTCAGAATGTTAACCGGTTTGCTGACACCCAGTCAGGGTGACGTTCGTGTTCTGGGGCTGGAAATACCCAAAGAGTCGGAAGCACTTCGACAGCGACTGGGCTATATGACCCAGAAATTCTCTTTGTACGACGATCTCTCCGTCGAAGAAAACCTGAAGTTCATGGCACAAATTTTCAATCTGCCGGGCAGAGAGGTCAATAAACGCATTGACAGCCAACTCACTACCTATGGTCTGGACCAGCGCCGCAAGCGTATGACAGGCAGCCTCAGTGGCGGGCAGCGCCAGCGGCTCGCCCTGGCAGCAGCAACATTACATAAACCCGAATTATTGCTACTGGACGAACCAACCTCAGCGGTAGACCCTCAGAACCGACGTGATTTCTGGGAAACTCTTTTTGACCTCTGTGATCAGGGAGTCACTATTCTGGTGTCCACTCACTACATGGATGAAGCCGAGCGTTGCCATAGTCTGGCCATTCTGGAGGGAGGTATTAAGCAAGCCGAAGGTTCCCCCAAGCAGCTCATGGCCGATATGCAAGCCAGGGTTTTGGAAGTAGACGGCACCGAACTTCGGCTGGTCAGGGAAGCCCTGACAGCCCGACCTGAAATTTTATCCTCGGCCCAGCAGGGAGCCCGCCTGCGGGTTCTGATAACCAATACAATCAGTGAGCCTGAAGTCTGGTTGCGAAGCCAGTGGCCAGAAGAAATGAAAGACAGAACCATTGAAAGGGTGCGCCCCAGTCTTGAGGATGTATTTGTTCATTGTACCCAACAGCGGCGGCAGTAATGGAAAAGCTTTCAACTCTGTCGGGCATGACCAATAGCCTTCAAAGAATTGCCTCGATTCTAATGAAAGAATTACGACAACTGTCCCGTGATCGCGCCACCTTTGCCATGATCGTCATTATTCCTCTCATTGAATTGCTGCTGTTTGGCTTCGCGATCAATACCGATGTCAGAGAGATACCGGTCACTGCTGTGGATAACAGCCGCACTTACTTCAGCCGCGCTCTGATGGATGCACTGGAGGCTACTCAGGTGATCAGAATAGTTCGTCAGGATGCACGTCCACAGGGAGCAGAAGAAGCACTCAAGAGTGGAAAAGTAAGAGCTGCCCTGATTATTCCATCCGACTTCATCCAGCGCTTAAACGATGGCAGAACCGGCGCGCAGTGGCTTATTGACGGCTCAGACCCTATGATCAGCTCGGCCATTTTAAAGCTCCAGACGATGCCTTTCCGTGCCACTGCCGGGATTCAGCCTGAGTCTTCGGGCGCGCTTTTTAAAATCGTTCTTTACTACAACCCGGAGCAACGATCCGTTGTCAATATTGTTCCGGGTCTGGTTGGCGTTATTTTGACCATGACGATGATTATGTTCACATCTGCCGCACTGGTGCGTGAACGAGAGAGGGGCAATCTGGAACTGCTGATCGCGACACCGGTTCACCCTATTGAGCTAATGATCGGAAAGATCATTCCCTATATTTTTGTAGGGTTTATTCAGACCGGCATCATTATGTCACTGGGCCACCTGATTTTTGATGTGCCCTTTGTCGGCAGTATTATCCAGATGCTACTGGCTACCATGCTGTTTATTTCTGCAAGCCTGACCCTTGGGCTGATTATCTCGACCATTGCAGAAACACAGTTGCAGGCCTCACAAATGACCATTTTCATTCTGCTGCCTTCGATTCTACTGTCAGGATTTATGTTTCCTTTTGAAGGCATGCCAATAGCGGCTCAATGGCTGTCTGAACTCTTGCCTGCAACCCACTATATGCGGTTGATGAGGGGGATTATTTTAAGAGGAGCAGAGTTACAGGGCATGACGACGGATGCTGTTTATCTGGGCGCTTTTACTATCGGTGGCTTAGTGGTCGCGGCAAAACGATTTAAAAAGAGCCTTGATTAGATGGGGTTTATGCGACCATTAAAAATACGACAGTGCTATTGATTGCCTTGCATGATCTACCCTATTATCAGTCTTCTTCATGAAAATTGAGAAAGACTCTAAAAAACGACTTTAGATAATTTGGCAACAACGTCAGTATATCTTCTAAATTAAATTGATGTTCAGTAAAAACAGCAAGAGCCTTAATAGTAAGTAAGGGCAGAGACATTATAATGGTATTGAGTTCGGAAATGCTATTGGGGGGTGTTGGTATATTGTGCATTAACATCCGCTCCCAATAATAATAAACAGCTACATGCAGCCACCTCTTATCAACTATTGCCATATTATAATCCCACTTATGACCATTTGGGCCATCATGAGCGACTGCGCCATAACTTAATAATGCAACAATCTGACCTATACTTGAAGTGTCGCCTAAAACATGTCTTATGTTCAGGCCATTATATCGGTAGGTACGAGTAAAGGTATTTGGGTCAGCACCATGTTTGAGCAGAAAAAGCAGCATCTCTAATGATCCGGTGCTGATTGCAGTGGGAACTGCATCTGCATCTTTTGCCAGATGATAACCCTGATCGATCAGCTCTTTAACTGCTTTAAAATCATTCTCAAAAATAGCCTCAGTAAACCCTCCTGCCAAAGAAAATTGCGTGGAAAAAATGAGCATAAAAAAAAACAATCTCATCGTATAGCTTCTTTCGAATATAGAGTTTGAAATTTAGTACGATTATGACCAGGAGCAAATAAAAACTACGGCTCATGCCTATTTTTCAGCTGACTTAAATAGCTTTTTTACCAACCTCTATTTTACTGTAAACCAACAGGGAGCACCTTTTTTCTTTCAGTTTTTTAACCGCAAAGCAGTGATTTAGGATAGTCATTTCCTCAGAAAAATAATGCCTCCATCATTTTTATGAAAATCCTGAACTTTTCAGGAAAAATATGAACCAATAATGTAATGAATTGAAATTATAAAGAATGATTTACTCGCATTTGTCATCAACCAACTTGCAGACCAATCCCATTGGGACAGATCCGCCCAAGGCTTACGCACCAGCATTATCATTCTTATTTAGCCCTACAATATTTCTTCGGTCAGTCTGGTGCAGCGGTTTTTTGAAGGGCAGGAGCCAAGGCAGGGCAGTGCTCATCATCACCAAAGTATCCAGAGGGCGGGGAGCCTAAAGTG
>NZ_JAHHPR010000319.1:0-1791 GCF_024606255.1 Endozoicomonas sp. SESOKO3 | reverse complement strand
GGTTGAAGGCTTTGCTGATGACGATAGGTCAAGAGATGTAACTTCAGAAGGTGACACTGAACTGGTTGAAGTGCTGGCTACAGAAGTGGTGATCAATTCGCTGGTTGGAGGCTGTGCTGATGAAGTGAAGGTCTGGCCAGAAGGAGAAACAGAGGACGAATTGACTGTCAGCCAGACAGACGAGTTAAAGTAGAATTGACCCTCGAAGTTGGTCAGTCCACTTAAAGCACTGGCTGTGGAATTCCCGATGGGTGTCCAGATATTCACAATCTGGGTGAGTGTAAGTGGGCCGGTAGTTGCCATGCTTGAATTCACGAAGCTTTCGCAATTGTATGCCAAAACGAATGGATCTGCGCTTTTAATGCTGTATTCATGCTGCTCTTGTCGCCAGAGTTTGACTGCCTGAAATTGGTTGCAAGCGAGAACCAGCTTAACGATTCCTTTGATTTCGATAGCTGTATTTTTTACCTGGATCTGATTGCCCGCGAGATTATAAACAGGAGGTTCTTCATGGGTATCCGAATGACCGACAAGAGAGAAAGCAAACTTTTCTCTTTTATATACCGGCGACACAGTTTCCCACAAAACTTCGCCTGTATTGTCAATGTCGATCATGTTTCTGAAGATATCGATACTGCTTCCCGGCCCAATATGTAACTCAGCCACCCACCCCATCTTGCCCTGAAATGTGTTCCCGTTAACAGCGATCCTGAGTGACTGGCTTTTGATGGTGGGAAGTTTAATAAATAGCCCTCCATCAGGAATATGGTCGCGGTTCCACGAACCGATGGTATCACCAGTGACCATGTTATTGGTGAACATCAGGCCCGGCCCCGGGCGCAAACCATTGACAGATGCATCCAGAGGTAGTCTGCAATCAATTCTGACTCCGTCCTGGCAATTGAGATTGAATACGTTGTTTTCTACAATCAGTCTCCGGTTAATACAACGTGCTGAAATAATAGTGCTAATGGGTTTGTGGCCATCAGGTGCAGTTGGCTGGAAAGTAATATGTCTTATATGGCTGTCTTTTGTTTCATTGAAACTAAAGTAGTTAAAGGACCCGGACTTGATCATATAGTAATCTCGATAATTTGCATCAGGCGAGATTACGATTTCGTAACCTTCATCTGGAGCCCCGATAATGTCCTGACCATCTTTCAAAACTATTTCACTGTTAATTAAATACTTAACCGGGATTTTACCTAATGCGGGGGTAACGGATTGAGAAAGCGTTGCGCCAGAAGTCGTTTCGGAAGAGAACAAAATAACGATGTTCTCTGGAATCTCATTGAGAAACTTACTTAAACTCTCTGACGAGTTGGTGCTGAGAACAATGCAGTGTCGTCCTCTAACAAGGTCTCTATATTGGTTTAGCCGCTGAAGAACCCCTGTCGCCTGATCTTTAAGAGAATCGCATGGTACCGTTATGGGGGGGAGTGTAGAAATAGAGGTTGCAGGAGTGGAGGTTGCAGGAATGGTTGTAGAAGCAGTGGTGAGTTGACTGGTTGAGGGACGCACTGTGGGTATTGGTGCAGCACGCGCCGACAACCTGTTTTGATCCATTGCAATTTCATGGTTTAATGGAGGAGGTCTTTCCTGGCCGCAGTCAAATCCCCCTGGTGTGCAATCAATTCCAGCCAGTAGTGTTTGTGGTTTGGAGAAAACTTTTGGAAAGGGTAAATAGCCATCCTGGCCATTCCAGACAGTACGATTAAAAGAGGTCGCCTCTGTGGCACCACCAGGGTCGGCAAACTCATTCAGGACGATGGGAAACTGGTTATTTGCCTG
>NZ_JAHHPR010000318.1:0-1630 GCF_024606255.1 Endozoicomonas sp. SESOKO3 | reverse complement strand
GCGCTGATTATTCAACACTGCGTGGATTGCCAATATGGCGGGGTCGCCATGAGCTTTCGATCCTTTGAGGATAATACCATCAGGTCTGAGTTCACACGCGGTCAGCCAAGGGGGATAGTGGCAGGGCAGTCGGGTAACACGCCCCACCGCATCGATATTGCTCGCAAAGAAGGAGCCGAAAACGTTCAATACTTTCCCGGAACGATTTCAAGTCACTTCATTCTGCATAAAAACATCGATAATAGCGGCTATTCGGAAAGAATAATTTATGATGGAGATGCTCCATCAAACGACGATGGTCAACAGATTGGTAATAGCATAGTTTCAAAACTCACGGAGATGGTGGCAAAGCTGGAAGACCTATTGCTCTGCCCCGTGGATGTAGAGTTTGCAATCGATCATCAGGAGCGCCTGTTCCTGTTGCAGGTGCGCCCTATAACCCAACTCCCTGGCGACATGGTTTTTACCATGCCCATACCCGAAAACAGTCTGGCCAGTGGTGAGGGCATCAGCGAAGGCTATTGTACCGGACCACTCTGGCTGGCCAAAAAACAACACGTAGGCTTTATGCCAGAGGGAGCCATTCTCCTGGCCCAACATGCTGAAGACTGGATGCTTGTGCCTGAATGTCTCGATCGGACTGGAGGTGTTGTCTTCGCCTCAGGTGCATTCAATGACCACGTGGCCATCCTTATGAGACAGAAAAAAATACCCTTGATGCTGACCAATGAAGAGTTTGCGACCCTGGCCGCCCGGGATGGCCATCAGGCGACACTGGCCTGCGCCCGCTTCAAAGGTGAGCCCGGAGCTTTCATTGTTGCCGGTGACATTAGCGAAAAACTGGTCAGTCACAGAAGCCTGTCTTCTGCTGTTTCTGATGTGCCGTTAGTAAAAGCCATCCCGTTACCGGATGATTTGTCCCCCCCTGAAGGTACATTCAGTCATGTCACCAGCAGTTTTGAATGGCTGACGGGTCAAAATGCCCGTTTGTTGGCATTCTTTGTCCCCGGCCGGGGCCTGGATTGTCTGGCAAACCCCATAAAACTTTGCATGTCGCCACAACGATTAAAGCTATTGGCAGAGACCAGTGACAACATTAATCGGCTGATTCATGGGGCTGAAGCAATGCTGGAGGGTTACCGGGCCTTCTTGCAGCTGGCAGGTGACAAGGATTCACACAAGATCCAGCCATTGCAGGATGAATTGCAGCAGCTAATCAACCGGTTCGCGACGCTGAAAGACACCATCCGATCAGGGTTAAAAACGATCAGCCTTTCCCTGCAATCTGATGAAGAAGAGCAGGTATCCACAGGCGCTTTTCGTCAGTGGGTGGCTAACTGCCATCAGCTACAGTCCTCCCTTCAAGCACTTAACCCCTTGGAGGCTGAGCAGGTGCGGAGTATCCATGAGCTGATTTTTGCCTTGCATCAGCGCTTTGTAGAGGCATTGGCACCGGTCGCTCTGGCTTCGGCACAGGGCAGGATATCTATGGAAAAGAAGATCAACTATGTCGATTGCACGACCCCGGATGCAGAAGCACCGCTCTTAAGGCCGTCCGGCAAAGCATCCATCCAACGATCAGGGCGAAAAGGGACTGTGCTTAGTATGGATGATGCCTTGATTGTTAACC
>NZ_JAHHPR010000317.1:0-8658 GCF_024606255.1 Endozoicomonas sp. SESOKO3 | reverse complement strand
GGGCTGCCGATGTCGTTCCTGGCGTTTCAGGAGGTACCATTGCCTTTATTACCGGTATCTATGATCGCCTGTTAAATGCCTTGAAGAGTATTAATCCCGGTTTACTGATCAAGCTTAAATCCGAAGGGATTGCTCAGTGTTGGAAGTATATTGATGGGAATTTTCTGATTCTGCTGTTTGGCGGAATCTTGTTCAGTATACTGAGTTTTGCCCATCTAATTACGTACCTGCTGGAAGGCTACCCGGAACTCATCTGGTCTTTTCTCTTTGGCCTGATATTGATTTCAGGCATTCATATGCTCAAACAGATAAAGAGTTGGAGTGTCTCCTCCATGATACTTCTTGTATTCGGTTGTTGTGTCTCTTATTTTATCGGGAGACTGACGCCTACATCTCTGACTCCTTCCTACCTGATGTTGTTCTTTGCCGGCTGTATTGCTATATCTGCAATGATTTTGCCGGGCATTTCCGGCAGTTTTATCCTGCTGTTGATGGGGTTGTACCCCGCTGTTTTAGCTGCCGTGAAAGGTCTGGATATTCTGGCGCTGACAGCATTTGGATCTGGATGTATTGTCGGGTTGCTGACATTTTCTCATGTCCTTGCCTGGCTGTTAAAACAGCATCGTGATCTGGCTCTGTCGCTCTTGACGGGCTTGATGCTGGGTGCCCTCGGAAAAGTATGGCCGTGGAAAGAAACACTGGAAACAAGAATAAACAGTTCGGGTCAGGAAGTTCCTTTTCTGGAAAGAAATATTTCTCCCTGGGCCTATGAAACGCTGTCCGGTCACTCGGCTTACCTATTGCCATCGATTGCCTTGATGTTGGCAGGTATCTTGCTGGTTGTTCTGCTTGAAAAATTCGGTAGTCGCTTTGTTGAAGATTGATTATTAAATTCTCTTTCTGAACAGTTAATCAACCGGTTCATTATCATGAACTATGGGTTGCTGATCTTCCCCGTTCCATAGCTCCTTTCTGGAATGGTATGTCGATGTTGCGGTCTAATGAACTCAAATCGATTGCCAATAGTGTGGAACCGGTCTGATATGAAAAGAGTGTTTCGGCAGTCGTGACATTTCCTAGGTGAATTTCGCCGAAATGTAGGCGTTATTACCTGTATTGATATATTTTTTTAGATTAAGAAAATTCAAATATATCTAAATTTATTATATTTTGAGGTGTGCCTCGGTGACCAAGTATGGAGCAGAGTGAATGACAGGCAATCGTCTTGAGCAAGAAATTAATTTGAGTGTTTGCTCAAGAATAGTCAGTTGGATAACATTGATTCTGTTACTGACCGGATGTGCCCATGATCCTTCCTCAGTTCAGGTTAGAGAGCTCAGGCTGCCACCAAAAGTAAGCAGTGGCAGTCATATAGTCCGTGACGGTGAGACCCTTTTTTCTATAGCTTGGCTTTATAGTAGAGATTTCATAGAGTTAGCTGCTATCAATGGAATACGCCAACCTTATACTATCTTTCCGGGTCAACATGTTAACTTGACTCCCTCAAGTTATGTATCCCGTTCTTCGAGTCCTGTAAGAAAGAGCACCACAACCTCATCAAAGTCTTATGTGGTTAAAAAAAAACCAGTGAAAACAGCTGATAAAACAGAACGATTATCCAACATTTCAAGCTGGCACTGGCCGGCCAATGGAAAAGTGGTGCGTATGTACAACAACGGCAATGGGCTGAATAAAGGGATTGATATCAGAGGCAAATTGGGAGAGCCTGTAAGTGCAGCAGCCACAGGCGAGGTCGTGTATGCTGGCAGTGAACTCGCTGGTTATGGCAAGCTGATTATTATGAAACATAACAACAGCTATCTGAGCGCTTACGCTCACAATAAGGAGTTGCTTGTGCGTGAAGGAGACTCAGTTAAAGCAGGCCAGAAGATAGCCGAAATAGGTTCTACAGGAACGACAGAGCCTAAGCTGCATTTTGAAATTCGGCATAATGGCAAACCGGTCGACCCAATGCGATTCCTGCCTGAACGCTGATTTCAATATGTGGTGTCGGTAGAGGGATCTCACGGGTGTCGGCTCAACCCTCAGTTGGTTGTTCGACAGACAGTGGGGCTTTCGGATAGGACTGACTCTTATGGCAGCAAAGAGGGATGACTCAGAGCAAAGTAGTTTTGCCGAGGATTTTACCCAGGGAAAGAGTGAAATTGATAACGTGCTGGATTCTGATCTTAATGAAAACGAAGAAGTTGAAGAGAAAGAACCTGCACCGCAGACGTTTACACCCAGTGCGTCAGATTACAGTAGAGCCCGTCGCGATGATGATGGCTTCTATAAGTCTATCGATGCCACTCAGCTCTACCTCAACGAGATTGGCTTTTCACCTCTGTTGACACCAGAGGAAGAAGTGCATTATGCGCGTCTTGCCCGTCGAGGCGTTGAGGCGGGTCGGCGTCGTATGATTGAAAGTAACTTGCGTCTGGTCGTCAAGATATCCAGGCGATATGTCAATCGTGGTCTGACACTTCTGGATCTGATTGAAGAGGGAAATCTGGGTCTCATCAGGGCGGTTGAAAAATTCGATCCTGAGCGCGGATTCCGTTTTTCAACATACGCTACCTGGTGGATTCGTCAGACCATTGAGCGAGCCATTATGAATCAGACACGTACCATTCGTCTTCCGATTCATGTGGTTAAAGAACTCAATGTTTACCTCCGGGCGGCTCGTGAACTGACTCAGAAGCTAGATCATGATCCAACCCCGGAGGAAATCGCTCATCTGCTGGATAAGCCGGTTGATGATGTTAAAAGAATGTTGGGGCTTAATGAGCGTGTCACTTCAGTTGACACGCCTTTGGGCCCGGATTCTGATAAGTCCATCCTTGATACTATTTCTGATGAGAAGGAGTCTGATCCGGCAGAACTGCTTCAGGATCTTGATCTCAACGACAGTTTGGACAAGTGGCTGGGTGAACTTTCTGAAAAGCAGCGTGAGGTGGTGGCCAGAAGGTTTGGTCTAAGGGGCTATGAAACCAGCACCCTTGAAGAAGTGGGCAAGGAGATTGGGCTGACAAGAGAGAGGGTCAGGCAAATACAGGTCGAGGCTCTAAAGCGCTTGCGCTCTATCCTTGAGAAACAGGGGTTGTCTGGAGAATCCCTGTTCAGTTGATAGCATTGTCTTGGCAATAAAAAAGCCATGATCTCGGGGTCATGGCTTTTTGTTTGGGGAAGAGTTGGTGCTCGAACCATTGAAAGCAGTTATCAAGACATTTCTGCATAGCTCTTAGCCCCCGGATATCGGGCGCTCTCAGCGTTCCAGATGCTCGAGCTTGCCTTTCACACCATCCCATTTTTCAGCATCAGGGAGTGCGTCTTTTTTTTCTGTAATGTTATCCCAGACGTCAGCGAGTACAGCATTGAGTTCAATAAACTCCTGCTGATCTTCCGGTACCTCATCCTCGGAGAAGATCGCATTGGCTGGACACTCAGGCTCACAGAGGGCACAGTCGATACATTCGTCCGGGTGGATAACCAGAAAGTTGGGCCCTTCGTAAAAGCAATCTACGGGACACACTTCCACGCAATCGGTGTATTTGCACTTGATGCAGTTTTCACCCACTACGAAAGTCATGATGGTTACACTCCGTTTGTTCAGGCTGATGGTAAGTCAGTCAAAATACATTTATGAAATGTCACCATCAGGAATGACATTTCTAATCGCATATCCCTTACTGGTTTGGCACACGGCTCAACCAGTTGAGGCGTAAAGTCTACCAGCATTGTTTATAAGGTAGTAGTTCAAGCGGTTATGAGCATAGTCAGTTTTTTGAAGTCAGTGACTTAAGATCGTATAGCAACCCGAGAGCTTGCCGGGGGGACAGGTTGTCAGGGTTAAGTTCCTTGAGTGCTTCGACGGCCGGATGTGGCTGAGAAGCTGTGAACATATCTGCCTGAACCGGGTTCTGTTTACAAACCGTTTTGGCCTGCCTTGAAGTTTGTGGCACAGTCTGTGCCGACGAGCCTTCTTCTAATTGGTGCAGTCTGGAGCGTGCCTGAGTGACTACATTTCTCGGGACGCCTGCTAGTTGAGCCACCTGTAAACCGTAACTCTGACTGGCAGGGCCATCCTGAACTGAGTGCAAAAATACAATTTTTTCGTCGTGTTCTGTGGCATTCAGGTGAACGTTGACAACTGAGTTGCACTCGTCTGGCAAATGAGTCAGCTCAAAATAGTGAGTGGCGAACAGGGTGAATGCCTTAACAGTATCTGCCAGGTGATGAGCACAAGCCCAGGCCAGGGATAAACCATCGAAGGTGCTGGTTCCCCGACCTACTTCATCCATCAAAACCAGGCTGCTTGCTGTGGCGTTATGAAGAATATTGGCTGTCTCAGTCATTTCCACCATAAACGTGGATCGTCCACCGGCCAGGTCATCGGATGAACCTATTCGGGTGAATATTCTATCTACCAGACCAATTTTTGCGTGACTGGCAGGAACAAAGCTTCCTACGTGAGCTAATAAAACGATTAATGCCGTTTGTCTCATATAGGTCGATTTACCACCCATGTTTGGACCGGTGATGACTAGCATTCTCCTGGTGGCATGGAATTCTATATTGTTGGCCACAAAGGGTTCTGTCAGCACCTGTTCGACAACCGGGTGGCGACCATCCTCAATATGGATGCCAGGATCCGAACTCAGTTCAGGTTTGCAGAAGTTCAGAGCCTCAGCTCTTTCTGACAGGTTGTTCAGAACATCCAGTTCGGAGGTGCTCATGGCCGTTTCCTGAAGAGGGCCCAGAGCTTCCAAAAGCTCGTCCATTAATTCGTCATACAGTGCTTTTTCTCTTGAAAGCGCTCTGCTTTTGCTTGATAGAGCCTTATCTTCGAACTCTTTTAATTCCGGTGTGATGAATCGTTCAGTATTTTTCAGTGTCTGGCGACGTATGTAGTCTACAGGGGCGTCTTCAGATTCTCTTCGGCTGAGCTCAATGTAATAGCCGTGAACCCTGTTAAAGCCAACTTTCAGACTGGGTAGTCCTGTCCTCTCTTTCTCTCTTTTTTCCAGTTCAACAAGATAATCGCCAGCGTTCTGACTGAGAGCACGAAACTCATCCAGCTCTTTGTCAAAGCCTTCCGCAATGACTCCACCGTCTCTGATGATGACAGGGGGGTTCTCGACGATAGACCGGCTCAGCAGATTAGCAACCTGAGGATGCTCGCCGATGGCTTCAGCCAGTTTATGAATGTCCTCATTATCAATCGTTCTGAGAATGATTTGTAGTTCAGGTAGCTGATTCAGGGCGTCTCTCAAGCGAGCCAGGTCTCTTGGACGAGCTGATTTTAACGCTACTCTGGCAAGAATGCGTTCAATATCGCCAACGCCGCGAAGCAAGGGTTGAATCTGCTCGAAGTAATAGCCCGATTTTATTGTTGAGATAATAGATTGGCGTTTTTGCAGCTTATGAGCGTTTCTAAGGGGGCGGTTCAGCCATCTTGAGAGCAATCGACTACCCATAGCGGTCGCTGTTTTATCAAGTACGGACAAAAGGGTGTGATCTCGACCACCATTGAGGTTCTGGCTTAATTCCAGGTTTTTTCTGCTGGCTGCGTCAAGGACTACGCTTTCTTCGCGAAGTTCCCGCTGTATGCTTCGAATGTGGGGCAGGGCGGTTCTCTGTGTTTCCTTGGCGTATTGTAGAAGGCAGCCTGCCGCCCCAAGGCCGATAGTCAACGATTCACAGTCGAATCCTTGCAGGTTTTTAGTTTGGAACTGGCGGGTTAATCCTTCATAGGCGCTGTCACGATCAAAGTCCCAGGGGGGGCGTTTGGTCGTTCCCGGGCGCTCAATAACCTGGGCCGGCCATTCAAAGCTGTCATTGATGAGAATTTCGGCAGGGTTGATACGCTCAACTTCTGCCATCAGGGCTTCTTCGCTCGCGACTTCTACTGCTGTAAATTGACCACTGCTGATATCCAGAGAGGCTATTCCATATTGATCTTCTGATCGGCTTAAAGCGGTCAGAAGGTTGTCCTGCTGTTCGTCCAGAAGTGCTTCGTCGCTCACTGTGCCGGGGGTCAGGATTCGAACTACTTTTCTTTCAACGGGGCCTTTTGTTGTGGCCGGGTCGCCAACTTGCTCGCAAATGGCGACAGAGACGCGAAGTCTGACCAGACGAGCCAAGTAACCTTCAACTGCATGGTAAGGGATACCTGACATGGGAATGGGCTCACCGGCAGACTGTCCCCGGGTTGTCAGTGTTATATCTAATAACTCGGCAGCCTTGCGGGCATCGTCATAGAACAGCTCGTAAAAATCACCCATGCGATAAAATACCAGATGTTCCGGGTGTTGCTGTTTGATACGCAGATATTGCTGCATCATCGGTGTATGCTGACTTAGGGTGTCTTTGCGCGGGCTCATAGATGAGGGTAAGCCTTGAATTCAGGTTGTTAATAAACAATCCATCATTTTACTATGAAAAGCTGGCTGTTTTCATGAGAACAATGGTTTATCTTTAGCCATTGGCAGCTATGGGCTGTTGAATGTATATCTAACTTTGATCAAAAGGCTTTTTCTCATATCAGCCAGAGGCGAGATTAATGTCCGGAGATTTTAACAAAAAGCTGGAACTGCTGGCCGGAAAGCTTCATGCCGCAAAATTGAAAGTGGCTGCTGCTGAATCTTGTACGGGTGGCTGGCTCAGTCAGGCTTTTACGTCTGTTGACGGCAGCTCATGCTGGTTTGAAGCGCCATTGTCAGCTACTCCAATAACATGAAGCACAAGTTTTTGGGTGTTCCTGTTGCATTGATTGATCGTTACGGTGCTGTCAGTCAACCTGTAGTGGAAAGCATGGCGTTAGGTGCGGTCAAGCGCCTTTCTGTGCCTTTGAGTGTCTCCATTTCAGGAGTTGCTGGTCCAGAAGGTGGAACCGATGACAAGCCGGTGGGTACTGTATGGATTGGTTGGTGTTTTGATGATCAGGTGACGACCGAGGTTTTTCACTTTTCCGGTAATAGAGAGCAGGTGAGAAGACAAGCCGTTGAGACTGCTCTTGATGGTCTGATTAAATTGGTGGATGCAATTTCCAGATAAATGCTGGACAAATATACAGATAGTGTTTAAATATACAGTATCTGAGGTTTTTAACATTTAAAGAATAGTAGCCAGCACACATAAGGTGGATTTGAATAATGGATGAGAATAGAAAGAAAGCACTGGCGGCGGCTCTGGGCCAGATTGACCGACAGTTTGGTAAAGGAACGGTCATGCGCATGGGTGAACAGAAGCAGGAAGCCATTCCAGCTATCTCTACAGGTTCACTGCAACTCGATATTGCATTGGGCATAGGTGGTTTGCCAAAGGGGCGTGTGGTTGAGATTTTTGGTCCTGAATCTTCTGGTAAGACCACTCTGACACTCAGTGTGATTGCAGAAGCTCAGAAGCAGGGGGCTACCTGTGCTTTTGTGGATGCGGAGCACGCTCTGGATCCTCAGTACGCTGGTAAGCTGGGTGTTGATGTTGATGACCTCTACGTTTCGCAGCCCGATACCGGAGAGCAGGCGTTGGAAATTACGGATATGCTGGTTCGCTCCGGTGCGGTTGATGTTATCGTTGTCGACTCCGTTGCAGCCTTAGTTCCTAAAGCTGAAATCGAAGGGGATATGGGAGACTCCCACGTCGGCCTTCAGGCTCGTTTGATGTCCCAGGCCCTGCGAAAAATCACTGGTTCTATCAAGCAGGCAAATTGTCTGGTCATTTTCATCAACCAGATTCGTATGAAAATCGGCGTGATGTTTGGTAATCCCGAGACTACCACGGGTGGAAATGCTCTCAAGTTCTACTCTTCTGTCCGTCTGGATATTCGCAGAACCGGTGCAGTGAAGCAGGGTGATGAAATCATCGGTAATGAAACCCGGGTTAAAGTGGTCAAGAACAAGGTTTCTCCTCCTTTCCGTCAGGCTGAGTTCCAGATTCTCTATGGTCAGGGCATTTACCACATGGGTGAAGTGATTGATCTGGGCGTTAAACAGAAGCTGGTTGAGAAGTCTGGTGCCTGGTACTCCTATAAAGGTACGAAAATTGGTCAGGGTAAGGCCAATGCGGCGCAATATCTGAACGACAACCCAAAGATTGCTGAAGAGATAGAAATGCAGATTCGAGCTGAATTGTTGGGCAGTGCTGAGCCTGGGTCAGAAACCTCCGCAAAAACAGACACAAAACTTCAGGATGAACTTCTAACAGAATAAGTTTTGGAAGCTCTGACAAAGGTATTCGACGTGCTGGCCGGGGGATTTGCTGACACGTCGCGAACATAGCTTTCATGAGTTTCAGGTAAAGCTCGATTCGTTACCCGGATTTTGACGTGTTTCTACCATTTGAGAACTTAAAAGAGGAAGGTCTCTAAAGTGATGGGAGCCTTATTGAGGTTTGTGTTCGTTCAAAAACTGAAAAAAGAAGTGATTCTGTCAGAATGTGCTCTGATTCGCGCAGGAAAAGACTGGCTGATGAAGTGACCTCATCTTTCAGTGTATGAAGACGGCGGCTGGAGATGGTCAGATCCCGCAGGCGCAGTGAGTTTCACGACAGCCTGTATCGTAGTGTCAGAGACAGGTCTAAACAATATCAGTTTACGGCGCATTGAGTGTTTGTCGTTCGTGAGATTTCCAACTTTCTAACGCACTGATCTGCAATGCT
>NZ_JAHHPR010000316.1:0-2110 GCF_024606255.1 Endozoicomonas sp. SESOKO3 | reverse complement strand
AAAAGCCCGCAACGCTCGACTGGCAGAAGAGCTTGGCATTGAAGACTGGGATGATAGCCAGCCACCGGAAAATCAAGCCAGACTCATCAGTATAAAAATTCATGCCATCAACCAGGCGTTGGCCGCAACAGAACAGCCTGAGGGAGATTCTATAGAGACAACACTGGCGGCTGTTCAGCACCAGAACGCCAGAACAGATGCTGAAAGCAAAGCCAGCTATGCAACCATTGCCGCACATTTAAACCTTCAGAATTTTGATACCAGTGCAAACATTGACGCCCAACTGGATCACCTGCTTTGGAGAATTGAGGCACTAAATACTCAGCTACAGAGTAAGCATATACTGAATCTTCAACAAAAAAGCCTGTTTGACAAATTTCAGTCACTGAATACTCAGGGCAATACTCTCGACGAAAATCAACAACATTTGCTTCAGAAAATCCAGGCACTGAATGCTCAATGCTGTATGGAAGAACCTGATGTCAAAACCCAACAAGATGGTCTGGCACTGACCCTGCGTATCAGGCTGGATGAAGACAGCACGATGGAAGAACACCCTGCACTGAAAACAGCCATGTATGAGAGGTTCAGCAGTCTTGAATATTTAGAAGAAGAACTGAAAGACATCAGAACACCAGGCCATCCCAAAGCCATGCCTGTAGTACTGGAGAAACTGTCCAACGTGGAAAAAGCCCTTAAGATGGATAACCTCAATAGTCAGGACGATGTGTATTACCGTCGTAACGCCATTTCTGAGGCCATTCAGGCAAGTCTGGCAAAAGCCAGACAGCAGGAAGAGGAAGTGGCTCTGAAAATACTGAAAACAGTAGAAGAAATACTCAAAATCGAAGTCAATAATGAAGATCACAAAACAGCAAGGCTTGACAGGATTCGAACAAAACTTGACAGCGGTGATGTCTCAGAATCCATGGTGGATAAAATAGAGCATTCACTCCGAAAAGAAGACATTATATTCACGAGCAAAAGAGGGAACACAAAACTCCGGGACCTTCAAAACAGTCTTGAATTTTATGTCGAAAAAGTAAACAGACTAGCCATAATAGAACAGACAAAGATACTCAAAGTTTTAGAGGACAAGCTGCACATCTACGAGTTTGTACGCGATGAGGCTGATGAAAAAGGCAAGGCTTTCGTCGCTAAACTGGCCAATGATCTGGGGGTAATACTTAGAAGAAAAGCCCATCTGCCTGAAAACAAGTATGTTCTTGAAAACAAAATTTTGGCATTAATGGAAGAAGTAGACGAAACCTATGGCAATGAAGATGTCAGAAGAAGCAGAAACAATGAAATCGCCCATCAACTCAACATTAAGAACTATGAAGATGACACCACTATAGACGACCAGAATATTTTAATTAAAGGGAAACTCCGGGAGCTTTATAAAGAAGTTCCCAAAGTAGGTGATGCCACCGTCAATGAGCATATCGCAGCCATTGAAGGTGAGCTTGACAGGCAAATTGCACGCCTGGGACCTAAACCCCGATACGTTCTTGATCGTGAGCTGGCCAGAGCCAGGCGAGTACTGGAAGAAGCTGGACATGAACTGGCAGGTCTTTATCGCAGGTTGAATCATTTTCGTGGCAAACACGTGTTATTTGCGGAGAAACCTGATGACCTTCAACATCAAAGTGAAGCTGTATCAGTGGCAGAAGACACTCTGGCTGATCCTCATAAAGCGATTCTTCACGCCATTGAAGAATCCCTGAGTCGCAAACCAGAGTCTTCTGACACCTATGAACAACGGGTTAATGCCCTTAGAAACAAACAGCTACAACTGGGTGGGTATGATGGTAGCGGCGGCAAAATCCAACAACTGATTCAGGAACGGGTTCGTCTGGGAAGAGAGATTGAAACCAGGGAAGCAGACTTTGAGAGAATGAAGAAAGACCTGAAGGCTGCCGAGAAAGCGGTCAAAAATGACGGCGGTCCCTTCCAGTTCTCGACGAGACAGGTCAATGTTCTGGCCGATATGAACACCTTCACACGGCAGCACTCTCTCAAGCAACAAGCTCTGGATGCAGCACTGGGCCTGATGGAATCAGCATTCAGCAGCGGTAAGACAATACCCTGCCTGACAACTTTCGATTTT
>NZ_JAHHPR010000315.1:0-2878 GCF_024606255.1 Endozoicomonas sp. SESOKO3 | reverse complement strand
AAAAGCCCGCAACGCTCGACTGGCAGAAGAGCTTGGCATTGAAGACTGGGATGATTGCCAGTCACTGGAAAAACAAGCCAGACTCATCAGTATAAAAATTCATGCAATCAACAAGGCGTTGGCCACAACAGGACAGCCTGAGGGAGAATCTATAGAAACAACACTGCCGGCTCTAGAACGCCAGCTCGGTATTATTAAAATCGATGAAAAAGATCTGGATGCCCGCTTTCAGTGCATTCAAGAGCGTCTGCGACAACACCCAGTTGAACCCTATGATGCTGTATTCCGGGAGACAATGGCTATCGCTGAACGTCAGCTGGGCCTGGTTCCTGAAAACGAAGATGACCTGGTAGCCCGTCAACGTGACATTCTTCAGGCCATTCAGCAGCAACACAAGCAGCGTATAGTTCAGATCTATGAACGGCTTCAGCACCAGAAAACCAGAAGAGATGCCGAAACCAAAGCCAGCTATGCAACCATTGCCGAACATTTAAACCTTCAGAATTTTGATCGCAATGTAGATATTGACGCTCAACTAAATCAACTGCTTCAAAGAATTGAGACACTGAATGCTCAACTACAGAGTAAACATATACTGAATCTTCAACAAAAAAACCTGTTTGACAGACTTCAGTCACTGAATACTCAGGGCACTACCCTCGGCAAAGATCAAGAACATTTGCTTCAGAAAATCCAGGCACTGAATGCTCAATGCTGCATGGAAGAACCTGACGTCAAAACCGAGCAAGATGGTCTGGCACTGATTTTACGTATCAGGCTGGATGAAGACAGCACCACGGAAGAAGACAATGCACTGAAAACAGCAATGTATCAGAGGTTCAGCAGTCTTCAATATCTGGAAGAAGAACTGAAAGACATCAGAACACCAGGCCACCCCAAAGCCATGCCTGTGGTACTGGAAAAACTGTCTGATGTGGAAAAAGCCCTTGATATGGATGACCTCAATAGTGAGGACGATGTGTATTACCGTCGCAACGTCATTTCTGAGGAAATTCAGACAAGGATGACAAAAGTCAGACAGCAGGAAGAGGAAGTGGCTCTGAAAATGCTGAAAACAGTAGAAGACATACTCAAAATAGAAGTCAATAATGGTGATGACAAAACCGCAAGGCTTGACAGGGTTCGTACAAAACTTGACAGCGGTGAGGTCTCAGAATCCACGGTCGATACGATAAAGCATTCACTCCGGAAAGAAGGCATCCTATTCAGGAGCCAGGCCGAGAACACAGAACTTCAGAACCTTCAAAGGAATCTTGACTTTTATGTCGAAAATGTGAGCAGCCGAGCCGCAACAAGACAGTCAAGTATACTCAAAATTATAGAGGACAAGCTGCACATCTACGACTTTGTCCGCGATGAGGCTGATGAAAAAGGCGGGGCTTTCGTGGCTAAACTGGCCAATGATCTGGGAATAATATTCAGAAGAAAAGCCTACCTGCCTGAAAAGAAGTATGTTCTTGAAAAGAATATTTTGGCATTAATGGAAGAAGTAGACGAAGCCTTTGGCGATGAAGATGTCAGAAGAAGCAGAAACAACGAAATCGCTCATCAACTCAACATTAAGTCCTATGAAGATGACGCCCGTATAAACGACCAGAATATTTTAATTAAAGAAAAACTCCAAGAGCTTTATGAAGAAGTTCCCAAAGTAGGTGTTACCACCGTTAATGAGCATATCGCAGCCATTGAAGGTGAGCTTGACAGACAAATGGCTCGCCTGGGACCTAAACCCCGATACGTTCTTGATCGCGAGGTAGCCAGCGCCAGACAAACAATACAACAAGCTGAAAGTGAACTGGCAGCCGTTCATCGCAGGCTGATTGCTGTTAGTGGCAAACACCTTTTATTTGCGGGTCAACCTGCTGACCTCCGGGATCTCCTGGATGAAGAGAACATGGCTCTCAATCAGGCAATGAAACAAGTTCAGATCGAGTTGGATCTGGCTGCTGTTGACGAACAAACCTCTGAGGAGCGATTAAGGGACTTCAGTCATTTCCTGCGGGGATACGGCAGAGAAAGACAAGGTGAAATCCTTAATGAACTGAATGCCAAAACAGGTCTGAGCATCCAGATAAAGGATGAATTCGGTTCAGTGGAAAACGCTCTTTACTGTATTGGCCTTGCCAATACAGATTCTCATGTTCAGAAAGAAGATAATGAAGCATTGGGTGAACTGTTTTTAGCCAAGAGAAAGTACTTTCAAATCAGGAAATTCGTAGATCAGCACTACATAAAAAGCAGTGATTTGGTGAATGCACAGATTGAACAGTGGAATGCAAAAGAAAAGCTGGAGCTTAAAGAAAAGGAGATGATCGATCCTGGCGACATCGATCAGAAAGCTAAAACCCTGCATATGAACGAAATGGACAGGCTGGGCTTAATCTTGAAGCAGGCAAGTGATGCTGTATCAAAAGCACAAAAAGCTCTGGTGGATCATCATGAAGCGGCGCTTGACGCCACTGAAGAAGCTGCGGGTCTCAAACCAGACTCCACTGACACCTGTGAACACCGGATTAGTGCCCTGCTAGAAAAACTTTTACAGCTGGGCGGGTATGATGGTAATGGCGGCAAGATCCGTCAACTGCTTAAGGAACGGCTTCACCTTAGAAGTGAGATTGGAGCCAGGAAAGCAGACATTGGGAGAATGAGGGAAGTCCTGAAGGCTGCAGAAAAAGCTGTCGAAAATGATGGCGGTCCCTTCCAGTTCTCGCCGAGACAGGTCAATGTTCTGGCCGATATGAACACCTTCACGCAGCAGCACTCTCTCAAGCAACAAGCTCTGGATGCCGCACTGGGTCTGACGGAATCAGCATTCAGCAGCGGTAAGACAATACCCTGCCTGACAACTTTCGATTTT
>NZ_JAHHPR010000314.1:0-1343 GCF_024606255.1 Endozoicomonas sp. SESOKO3 | reverse complement strand
CCTGAGGCCATGACCTTAAGACAGGTACGCAAAACATCCTCTTCTCCCTGAACTTGAGAGAGGTATTTACCCGCCTGGGCATCGCCATAGTCGTCTTCGTTGATGCCGGAACTGCGAACAATCAACGGCTGTGATGTCGAGAGACCGATCAGTTGACTGCGCAGATCTCTCATATGCCGGGCCACTTCAGAATCTTTAACCTGTTCGTAAAAGTCACTGCTGGCAACAAAGGTCGCCAGACCCTCCAGCCATTCATTCCTTTTGTCTTGCTCTGAAGGTGGCAGGGTATTGAGGAGTTCCCTGATCTTCATCAGACTGCACTCCGCCTCTGGTTCAGGGACAATCCCCTGGAGGTAGCGCGCTAAACAATGGGTATCCAGCGGGTGTTGTTCAAGTGCATTCATTGCCCGGGCTGTAACACATTTGAACGGTGGCACAGGCACTTCTATTGCCTGCATACGCTGCAAAAACATTCCCTTACCCCCAAGTTGTTTCCGGTTGGATGGAGAATAGTCAGCAGCCTGATCTGAAAAAGATAAACTGCTGGCTCTGCAGATGCGCTTGACCAGTGGCGTTTCGTCGATCGCAACGCCAGTGGTATCAGGACCACCGAAATGACTTTGGAATGGACTACTGGCCCCAGTATCCTGAATTGGATTCTTTGTCAGTACGTGGTGATGTGATTTGTCAAATTCGGCAGGTAACACAACAATATCCCTTTTAAGTTAATATTCACCCATGATTTAGTAGCTTCCGCTTTAATTAATTACTTTCTTTTGACCATAATGTTTTCATAAAATTCACTCGTCGGCCTGAAGCAAGCAATAGAAAGAACCACAACAAGCAGGCAACATGGTTTGTAGTGGGGAACCTTGTCTGGATAGATCAGACCTTATTCGCAGATGATGCGGCGTATTCAAGAACTTCGGGGTTTCTTTGTTTTGCAGCCTCGATAAAAGCGGTATCATCTTTAAGCCCGGAAGCAACATATATGAAAGCTCGAGCATTCTTTGCAATTAAGTCCAGCATATACTCGCGATCACTCAATACCTTTTCACTGGCAAATGATAAGGTATCAATACTATCAGCAATGGCCATTCGAATAATGTCTTTATCAGTTCGGAGTCTTTCACTTGCATAACGCAGAGCCCAGGGATACTTTTCGACCGCAGCCACGACGATATCTCTGTTATCCCTCAGCTTTTCACTCAAATATTGCAGTTCCAGGGGATGTTCTGAAATGGCGTGTAATACAAAGTCTTTATCATTACGAACCCGTTGGCTGGCATATTCCAGCCCATGCTTGCGCAGGGCATTCATGACCTTTTCTTTATGATCCCCAA
>NZ_JAHHPR010000313.1:0-1229 GCF_024606255.1 Endozoicomonas sp. SESOKO3 | reverse complement strand
CGGACCATCCGCTCCGGTTTAAAGAGTATCATTCTGCCAATGCAAGCCGCTGAAGGCGGCCAGTTATCTCGGAGAATGTTTCGCCCGTGGGTGGCAGACTGTCATCAAATGCAATCCTGTCTTCAAGCTCTCAACCCTGTTGAGGCTGAGAAGGTGAAGAGTGTCCATGAGCTGATTTTTGTCTTACATAAGAGCTTTGTAGAGGCATTGGCACAGGTCGCTCTGGCTTCGGCTCAGGGCAGGGTGTTTACGAAAAATAAAATCACTTATGTCGACTGTACGACCCCGGGTGAAAAGGCAACGCTATTGAGTTCTTCCGGAAAAGCATCTATGGAAGAGCTAAAACTTTCAGGAACTGTCATCTGTATGAATGAAGCCGTGATTGTTAACCTGAAGTTAGGGGTTCATGTGGGTCTTATCGAGCTACTTGAGCACGCAGAGGGAGGTAAAGGACGAACCTTGCGGCTGACATTCTCCGACAACTTTGATTTAACCTACGGTGATAAACCCGGCAAGTTCAGGCGTATGTGGTTTCTGGCGCAATTATTGAAGGAGATCGGACTGGATAAAAATGCGGGTAGCATGAAGCTGGGTTGCAACGCTGTAGCGGGTAAAATGACCGTCGAATGCCCCCGAATGAAATCACCTCAAACCATGCATGATGCCTTTGAAAAACTGATCATTGTGTTACGTGCCATGTCTGATCTGGATTGTGATTTAGACGGTACGCCCATTTTTGAAGGAGGTCGGTGGGACTTTAACTTGCTGGCACAAAGCCTTAATCGTGATATAGCGACAGAAGCGGATAGATTCGCCTTTCAACATTGCCTTTTTGTAAAGTCTTTTCTGAGTGGGACTCGTGGGCTCATTGACCCTTGCTGGCGGTTTTTGAAGGAACACCACCAACAGTTTGCTCATCATGCCCGGCGGTTGGGTGTGTGTAAGAGGTCAGTGTTTCTTAAGGAAAAACCGGAAGACAGTCTGTGGGAAATGTTAATGAGTGATGAGATCAGTGAGGGCAGCCGCAGGGAGCTCTTGCATCATTTTTTATTATTAGATCCTAAAAGCGCTATCAGTGTGGTTGAGCAATTTTATGACTTGGGTAATCAGTGTTTTGTTATTAATCCATCTTACCGTTACGGATTGGAGTTTTATGCGCCACCGAGTCCACCGCTTGGGGATCATAAAGAAAAGGTCATGAATACCCTGCGCAAGCATGGGCTGGAATA
>NZ_JAHHPR010000312.1:0-1579 GCF_024606255.1 Endozoicomonas sp. SESOKO3 | reverse complement strand
CACGGGATGATTTGTCTCCCCCTGAAGGCACATTTTGTCAGGTCGCCAGCGGTTTCCAATGGCTCACGGATCAAAATGCCCGCCTATTGTCGTTTTTTGCCTCCGGGGGTGGACTGGATTGTCTGGCAAACCCCATAAAATTAAGCATGTCGCCACAACGATCAAAACGACTGGCTGAGACGAGGGATAACGTAAGTCGGCTAATTCATGGTGCTGAAGCACTGTTGAAGGGTTATCGGGCCTTTTTGCTGCTGGCGGGCGACAACAGTCCACCCAAGGTCAAGCGATTGCTGAAAGAATTACCGCAACTGAACAACCGGTTCGAGTTGCTGAAAAAGACTATCCGATCCCATTCAAAGAGTATCATTCTGCCCATACAAGCCTCAGAAGACGGGCTGCTATCCCGGGGAATGTTTCGTTCGTGGATGGCAGGCTGCCATCAGCTGCAATCCTGTCTTCAGGCTCTCAACCCTGAGAGGGCTGAGAAGGTGCAGAGTGTCCATGAGCTGATTTTTGCCTTGCATCAGCGTTTTGTAGAGGCATTGGCACCGGTCACTCTGGCTTCGCGTCAGGGCAGGATCTTCACGAAAAAGGACATCACCTATGTTGATTGTACGACTCCGGGTGTGTTGGGTGAAAAGTCACCGCTATTGAGGCCGTCTGGCAAAGAATACATGGAAGATTTAGGGCTTTCAGGGATTGTAATCAGTATGGATGAAGCCTCGATTGTTAACCTGAATCTTGGAAGTCATGTGGGCCTTATAGAGCTACTTGAACACGCGGAGGGGGGTAAAGGACGAACCTTGCGGCTGACATTTTCTGACAAATTTGATCGACCTGGTGACGATGGTAAATCCGGTAAGTTAAGGCGTATGTGGTTTCTGGGGCAATTATTGAAAGAGATCAAACTGGATAAAAATACCGATAACATGAAGCTGGGTTGTAACGCCGTAGCAGGTGAAATGACCGTCGAATGCTCCCGAATGACCTCACCGAAAATCATGCAGGATGCCTTTGAAAAACTGATCAAGGTGTTACGTGCTATGTACAATCTGGATCGTCAGTTTGGGAACAAGCCCATTTTTGAAGGAGGTCAGTGGGACTTTAACTTGCTTGCACAACGCCTTAATCGTGACGTTGCGACAGAAGCGGATAGATTTGCCTTTCAACATTGCCTTTTCTTAATGTCTTATCGGAGTGGAGGGGGGTGGTACACTTCTGCCGCTTGTCGCAGCTTATTAAGCAAACACCACCAACAGTTTGTTCGTCATGCCCGGCGGTTAGGTGAGTGTCAGTGGTCAGTGTTTCTTCGGGAAAAACCGGAAGACAGTCTGCGGGAAATGTTAATGAGTGATGCGATCAGTGAGGACACCCGCAGGGAGCTCTTACATCATTTTTTATTATTAAATCCTAAAAGCGCTACCAGATTGGTTGAGCAGGTGTATGGCCTGGGAAATCAATGCTTTGTTATCAATCCATCTTACCGTTACCGATTGGAGTTTTATGCGCCACCGGGCCCATCATTTGGGGATCATAAAGAAAAGGTCATGAATGCCCTGCGCAAGCATGGGCTGGAATA
>NZ_JAHHPR010000311.1:0-1960 GCF_024606255.1 Endozoicomonas sp. SESOKO3 | reverse complement strand
AAAATTTCTGCTCCGTCATTTCTTCGGATGCGACACTCGTCTTCTCTCATCGCAAGGTGAGTAGGCCGTGGGAACTACCCCCACAGCCCCTCCTAGAACGGAACGTGAGCCTCTCGACTCATTCCGCTCCCGCTAAACCATCGATCCCCTCATCCCTGCCCGCCAATGGGCAAACAAATAGCTGTGAGATTTGGCAATGTTTTCCATAAACCTGCCCGCTCTCGTCTTTCGTCTCTGTAGCTTTTTGTACTTGTGCCTCGCCCACCAGATCAACGCTTTGTTAACCTGTCGGAAGACTCTGTAAAGCTCCGATCGATAGAAACAACCGTAGTAATTGATCCAACCCGACAGGATTGGATTAATCCATCTGGCTATTTCAACAAGACTTAAATCTGTTCGCTTACGGATACCCAACATCCTGATCTTCTTGATCATTACCTTCTGCGCACCCCTAGCTGCTGGAGAGAAGCTGAGGAAAAGACTTTGTCGTTTCCTGTTCAGCACCCACCTCGGCCTGAAGGTGTAACTCAGAAAGTCAAAGCTGGTGTGTTGAGACTGCCCCTTACGAGAACCATCCTTGCAGTAGACAATTTTGGTCTTCTCAGGATGCAACTCAAGTCCACATTCTGCAAACCTGTCCCGTAGTGCCGACAGCATACCCTGAGCCTCTTCTTCACTTCGACAGTGCGCCAGCCCATCGTCTGCATACCTGCACCATTTCACATGCGGATAGTGCTTCTGCATCCATTTATCGAATACGTAATGGAGAAACAGATTTGCTAACACCGGACTGATAACACCTCCCTGAGGTGTGCCTTGTGTACGTTCTATACACTCACCACTCTCATTGATCATTGGCGCTTTCAGCCACCGCTCTACGTAGAGTAACAGCCATTTGCAGCGGGTGTGTTTGCTCACCGCTTTCATCAGCAATTCATGTGAAATGTTGTCGAACAGTCCTTTGATATCAAATTCCAGAACCCAGTCCTGATGCCAGCATCGTTTTCTTGTAACACGTATGGCATCAATTGCCGATTTACCCGGCCTGTACCCATAGGAATCCCTGAGAAAGAATGGTTCTACCAAAGGCTCAAAGTAGAGCTTGGCAACCATCTGGGCTATTCGGTCGGATATCGTTGGGATACCCAGTAACCGTTTTCCCCCTGACTTTTTGGGTATGGGGACCGCTTTGACAGCAGGAGGGAAGTAACTCCCTGCTGTCATGCGGTTCCAGATTTTGTATAGGTTGTTCTTTAAGTCTTTCTCAAACTCGGCCATTGACTCCCTGTCAATACCCGCTGCCCCTTTATTAGCTTTCACCAACTGATAGGCTTTGACGACTTGCCATTTGTCGATGTTGAATCGATGTGTACCTGTCACGATATCTCCTCCTGTTTTCGCAGTTGGATACCCGACAGATACCGTTTAACACTGCCCCTTCGCTCCATACTCATTACAAGTATTTCTACACTAATACGGGCAGTTCCGCCCCAGTGCCAGACATTGGTACTCTCACGCTTATCACTTTGATGACTTGCGTTTCTCCCTTGGCAGTCTGACGACTGGTTCCCACAGTTCCTGAGAGGAGCCTGGAATGAGATCACGCCCACTTTACACCGGACACCACTTACACGGCCTTCGGAGCAACCTGTAAATTGATCACCAACCTTAGACGCTGCTGGCTTTTGATGTCGAATCTCTGGTTTACGATGCGTCATCATGGGTTCGATAACTCGTCTTCTCATTCCTCACCTGCACACCTGATCGGTGCACGTCTCTTCAACGCTCACCACGAGCACTCTTAATGCACGCAGCTTGAAGTGGTTTGAAGCCGACTTCCGACAGTAGACTTCGGTGGGCCATACCACCATCTCCTCCCAAGCTTAGCCACAGTTCTGTTGCATTATCCTTATGCAGCCAGTCCGTGTGCCTGTGGCACACCATCGAGTTTCCAGTGAAG
>NZ_JAHHPR010000310.1:0-1379 GCF_024606255.1 Endozoicomonas sp. SESOKO3 | reverse complement strand
ATACAAGACTACTACAATACGGTATCAGCCTCTATCGGTTTCCAGCTGGGTGCACAGGCTCGTTCCCAGATTGTCATGTTCATGACCAACGAAGCTTTGAACGACTTCCTGAATAGCGAGGGTTGGGAAGCAGGTGTCGATGGCAGTATTGCCATTGCTGAGTTTGGTGCCGGAGAAGCTATAGACACCAAAACCGCTAAAGCCCCCATCATCGGCTTTATCAGCAATAACAAAGGATTGATGTATAACCTGACTCTGGAAGGTTCCAAAATCACAAAAATTAACAAGTAAAACCCTCGTTAGACACTTCAGTCATTTCAACTCTACCCCGCTGATATTCGGTGATATAAAGTCTTTTACTGCCCTTTGCGCCGAAAACCACATCAGTGGGGCAGGAGCCTCTGGTCACAATCGTTCGATGAATGTCACCATTGGGGTAGACGGTAGCCACATGCCCCTGACCAAACATCGCAACGTAAAGGTTACCCTCTCTGTCAAAAGTGATGCCATCGGGCCCTACAACCCGGCATGGACCTGCGGTATCGGTGACCGATACAAACCATTCCCGACTGGAAACCTCCAGTTTGTCCGTAAACGGGTAGCGATAGATATTCCCTGTTACCGACTCACTGAGATAGAGCTTTCCATCAGGAGCAAAGGCAATACCATTGACAAAACGAAACCCGTCATCAAGACAATCCACCTGTTTGCTGACAGGATCAATTCGAAACAATTTTCCCTGCATCGGCCCCTCCCAGACTTCCGGATCGGCTCCCCCCTCCGTGATCAGGTCAGCGACGCGGATACCAGAGTCCGTCAGATAAATGGCCCCATCAGGCCCAAGAGTCATATCATTGGGCCAAAGGAAGGGGCTTTCACTGCCTCCGGAAAGCCTCTCTGCCAGCGAGCCATCCGGGTTGAGCCTGATCAGTGACGGTTCATGGGTTTCGGCAACCCAGATACTGCCATCATGGTTGTCCTGTAAAATACCGTTGGGTCTGTCGACCTGCGCAAAAACATGACGTTCTTTTCCTGAGGCCGCAATCCGAACCAGCCGACCTCTCTCCTGACCGACCTCTGAAATAATTAGACTGCCGTCGTTTAGTATCAAAACGGACTCAGGATACTCCAGCCCTTCAAAAAAAATCATACTAATCCTCTTTAGCTTGTTCGCTGTGTTTGCCGTGACCGAAAAAACGTTACCTCTATCGGGGAGGTATAAAAACAGCTTCAGTCGCTTGTGAACGTTCATGTGGAGAGACAGTTTAGATACAGATGGTGCTTCTTTGTTTAGAACAATAAGAAACAAACTGTAGGGAGATATAGCTATACAGGGTATTATTTAGTCTCTAATAGAATTAATAAAAACACTTAAAGAG
>NZ_JAHHPR010000309.1:0-1156 GCF_024606255.1 Endozoicomonas sp. SESOKO3 | reverse complement strand
CTCAAAAATCACCTCATTGAACTGGGTACCTTCCATTAGAGCTGAATCCATGTCGACCCGGGTAAAATAACTGTTTGAAATCCGCGTCTGGACCAGCTTGGGAACATTGAATTCGCAGTCTGTCATAACCACCTTGTTCAGAATACCACCGGAAAACACAGGCCCTTCCTGAAAGCTGTCACACCCTCTGAACTGACAATCTTCCATCAAAACATTATTGAACTGAGTGCTCGTCAGTGTGCAATCCCTGAACTCCATATTCCTGAGCTGAGAACCGGTAAAGTTCGCGTCATCCAGAAAGCCATGAATAATCTGGCTGTTATGCATTTTTAAACCCATGCATGAGCTGTTATGAAAACTTTGAGCCCCCATATTGCAGCTATCAATCACAGCATTATCCAGACAACTCTGATCAAAATTAACAGCAAACAGATTGCAATCCACCAGACGCGCTTCATCTAATCGGCAATGTCTCAGATCAGCAGCTTCCAGGGAAGAATCTTCGAAGATAGTGCCGTTCAGATCTGCACCTCTGAAATCAGCCCCGGACAAATCACAGCCTTTAAATCGGGCTCCACGCAACTGAGCTTTTTTAAAGTTACAGCCTCTCAGGTTTGTCTGATTAAAACAAACCCTTTCGAGATCTTTGCCCTCCAGTACTGCACCTTTCAGTACCTGTCTGGAAGGTATGTTCATTCCGGGATGTAAAAGATCGGGAAGTTCACTCACCAAATCATCAGATGCCGAGGTATTAGTCACGACTCGAGCATCTCTGAATGGCTCGATAGCAATACAGTATTCACCCAAACCTTTCAGCAGGATGGCACTTTTTCTATTAAGACCTGAGGTTCTCATTCCCTCTGTAACCAGTACATCAAACCTGCCCAGCCCCTCACGGGCATTCTGACGGGTATCGTTATTTTTTCCTGAATCGGACACCACTGCGCCTCCCTGGCTGATATTTTTAGCGATCAAATATGGAAATCATCGCCATCAACGCAGGGATGATTATCTTCGCATTCGGCTGTCTATAAGAGTCGTCCGATGAACGGTAAAGTTTAGAATGCGGTCACCCAAAAATATTGATAACTGCACAGGTACGAAAGCTGCCGAGCCGCCATCAAACAGGGAGCGTTATGGCTCTTAGTCAGAAAAC
>NZ_JAHHPR010000308.1:0-1412 GCF_024606255.1 Endozoicomonas sp. SESOKO3 | reverse complement strand
GTATGACTTTACGACAAATATGCAAACCGGACCGTTCCAAATGCCAGACTTTCCGGATCATCCAACACTGACAGCCCGGTACGCTAAAGACACCAGCATTGATCTTCATACTCCTGAAGCAAAGATCATGTTCATGGCGGACAGTCCTGCCTGGTCAAAGCCCCGTTACTATCAGGATGCCGCTATTCGTGCTGCATTCGAGAAGATTTTACGCTGCCAGCAACAAGGGGAACCTGCTCGTGTATTACTCACTCTGGCCACGGGTGCAGGCAAAACCATTATTGTCACCAACCTGCTATGGCGTTTGAATGAAGCAGGCCGCCTGAACAAACCGGCCCTGTTTTTATGTGACCGAGATGAGTTGCGGGAGCAGGCCTACAGCAAAATGAAAGCGGCTTTTGGCGATAATGCCCGTATCGTAAAAACCGAGAAAGGCAGCAATGCAGCTAAAAATGCCCGTATACACATTGCCACCTATCAAACCCTTGGCATTGATGGTGAAGAGACAAGCCCGGAAAAATTCGCCAGCTTCCTGAGCCAACATTACGGAGAAAATGCCTTCAGTGTCATTGTTATTGATGAGTGTCATCGTTCCGCCTGGGGCAAATGGTCAGAGGTGCTCACCCGCAACCCGGAAGCCATTCATATTGGCCTGACAGCTACCCCCAGAAAGCTTGTTGAGTCCAAACACGCAACCGAAGAAGACACACAAATCACTGCTAACAATGTCAAATACTTTGGTGAACCGGTTTACGAGTATACCCTAACGCAAGCTCAAGAAGATGGCTATCTCTCTGCCTGTGAGATTGTTAAACGCAAGGCAAATATTGACAGTCGAACCTTTACCAAAAAAGAGATCCTTGCGGCGAAAGCGGTCAATATCAAAACCGGGCAGCCCATCACAGAAGCAGAGCTGACCAAAGATCAGTACACTGGCAAAGATTTTGATGATGAAATCTTTGTCGAGCTGCGCACCCCGAAAATGTGTGAAGACCTGTTCCAGCTGCTCTGCAAAAACGGCGGACCGGAGCAGAAAGTGATTATCTTCTGTAACCGGGAAATTCATGCCGACCGTGTTGCCATGCATATGAACAACCTCTACAGCCAATGGTGCAAAGAGCAAAACCAAACGCCCACTGACCTTTATGCCTTTAAATGCATGGGAGGCGCGAATAACGGCTCTGACCTGATCGAACCCATGCGCGGCTCCGCTGACCGGGCCTTTATTGCCTGCACCGTGGATCTGCTGGAAGCCGGTGTGGATATCGAACGCCTTAATGCCGTTGTCTTTTTCCGTTACCTGCAATCCCCCATCGGAATTCTTCTCACCCATTTTCAGCGGCAGGTCTTCATACACTTGGGACAGTGTGAAAAAGTGGGTGTCGTCTACATGATCAATATTAATCTCATGC
>NZ_JAHHPR010000307.1:0-2109 GCF_024606255.1 Endozoicomonas sp. SESOKO3 | reverse complement strand
TCGGAGATGACGATAGATTGAGTTTGGCCGTTACCTCAGAGCAGACCTTTGCAATGGGTTCATCCAGCTTTGCTCTTTTGGCCGGAATGCTATTATCAGGAACGCCGTTATTACGAAAGGCTTTATTTATTTCTCCACCAATATGACCATCCATAGTTAACCTCCCTACAACCATATAAAGGATTAAGTTGAAACTGTTTAATCATTTGACCTTTATGTAGTACGAAAGTTCAATTTTGATAGTTGTTCGTTGCCGTGGAAGGAATTGACCAATCTCGAAAAACTCATCATGGCCAGACTGGTATCATGTATCCAATGCGTCACAAATCGAATTCAGATTCACGCTGTTAATAAACTCTTCGGCAATTTTGTCCATATCATCGTTTTTGAGCACCAGAGCGTTAACGGCGTTATGTGCCTGCCGTAAGCAAGCATTATTAACAGAATCTTGAAAAATGAAACAACTATCAATATCATCCATCATGGCAAACAGCTCTAGTGGTGAGGATGGATCATGAGCACCATACTCGTTCATTTCGCCAGTGTCGCACCCAACGTTAGCAGCGGCCCAACAAAACGTTAAGCTACCGCCTTGCGAGTTTGTCAATCCATGAAGATAATGACAAAAGGCGTGTACAATCGCTCGCTTGCATTTGCCCGTTGACGCATCAACAATATTTCTCTCCGGAATTTTCAATGCTCTCAGAGCTTGACGATGTCGTATTCTCGTTGCCTTACAGGTACTGACTTTTTGTAATATCTTCTTTAATTCCGGGCGCTTCTCAGCTCTCATTTGAAGCAGGGCTGCAGCTTTTGTATCAATTACTTCCTCGGGCAAGGCCACTTGTCCCATGATAATCACCGGACGGTGATGGGTCTTGTCCGAGACAAATTTCGGAAACGCGGGACGGCGCACCAGCATTCGCTCTATATTTGGAATGCCCTCAGGTTCGAACGTCCAGGCGGGTTGCATTGAGGAGCTGGCAATTTTCTTTTCAAGGTATGGCGAAAAACCATCATGACAATGAGTCACGAGCAGGGTAGTACCTTTGCTCTTTTGGAATCCTTTATAAGCCAACTGCCATACCTGGCTATTTTTTTCCCTGGACAATAGTTGCCTATAAAACTTTGTTATACACTGGCTGGCTTTAGCCTTCAGTTCATCGACAGCTTCCAGACACACCAACATCTGATGATGTCGAGCAGCATCTATAATAGAGCCCTCATAAATCGGCAGTGGATCCAACCAACCCGATTCCATGACTTCAAGGGCAAAATGAATGACCGAAGGTTTCATTAAGTCACTGCCTCTCAGTGTTTTCACAATTAAGTACAACCACAGGTCAATGATTGCTCCGCCCTGAAGCATCATTTTTGAATGGAGCAACTTGAGTTGTTCAGTGACCTGATTTTCATCGCTGTCGTATAATATTTTTCTTAATGCCTTCGATATCGGTTTAACTTCGCTCTCGTAATAGCCCAATGCTCCTGGCTCCAGCGACTCGATAATTGAAACACCCATGGAAAAACTGGCCAGATCTTTTTCCTCCCATAGGTTCTTTAGTATTTCGGAGGTACTTAGATTGGTTTCTGGCAACAGACTTTTTGTCTCAAGAGGTTTGTTCAGTTCCTCAAGGCTCAGTCCACAGGCTTTAGCCAGAGCTCGCTGTTGTGCTAAATCAGCCCCTTTCAGGAGATCTTTCAGAAGATCCTTGCTCTTCTTTAGCTCAGTACTGGAATCAGGGAGCTTTCTGATGGGCTGAAAGTCAGGTGTGATTTTTGTCCTCTCTACTGGTGCCCCGCCTAAATCTGCAGACTCCCAAGTCTGGCCTCCATCCCGGGAATACTCAGCAAAGCTGTGTCTTTGGTTTTTAATTTGCCGACATGGAATTCCGAAATAACGACAAAAAGCAATAAAAACAGGTACACGATGACGACAGCTACCTTGTTGCCGTGTTACGAGGAATTGAAAGAAATTTTACTCATCTTTTGGTTCGATCCTACCGGAAAACTGTTCGCAATAGCCAGTGATCGCTCTGATTCGTTGCTCCTTGTTTTTGGCGTTTTTTATTTTCTGCAAACCCGCCCGTGCTTTGGGTCGTTGATGCT
>NZ_JAHHPR010000306.1:0-4388 GCF_024606255.1 Endozoicomonas sp. SESOKO3 | reverse complement strand
AGTTTATAGAGAACAGCTGTTATGAAGAGGGAGCGCTGAAGATTCATGCAAGTTCCACCATTGGCAATAACCTGATGCCTCGTATCCTTGGGGATTTTTTCAAGGAATTCCCTCATATCAGGGCCGAATTGACGGTTGATAATACCCGTAGTATTCAGCAGAGAATATTGGCTATGGAGGTTGATCTGGCCGTAGTGGAAGGTAGCTGTCTGCACCCGGATATTGAAGTGATCCCCTGGCGCGAAGATGAGCTTGTTATTATTTGTCACCCTGATCATCCCATGGCCGGGAAGACAGTGGATCTTCAGTCACTGAAAGACGAAGAGTGGATACTCAGGGAGACAGGCTCGGGAACACGTGAACTGTTTGATGAAGTGCTGGCTGCACGCTTGTGTACGCCCAACGTCATTATGAGCCTTAACCGGGCTGAAGCCGTTAAGCAGGCTGTCATGGAAGGACTGGGTATTGGTTGTATTTCCAACCTGGCTGTATGGCGAGCCAGGAATGCGGGTCTGCTATCAACAATCAGCGTGTCTGACCTGACCCTGAATCGTCATTTTTATTTGTTACTAAACAGAAAAAAATATCGAAGTGGTGTGATCAAGAAAGTCTCTGATTTTATTTTGAGATGGGATGACAAGCTTTTAATCAGTTAATGATTGGCCGCTATCCATTCAGGTTGGCGGGATGTTACTGTTCCGTAGTCGTATAAAACCAACCCTTAAGATATTAGTTGAACGTAGGTGCATGTCACTAGTATACTTTCGCGCGCCGAAGGGGTGAAAAAAAGTTCTAAGATTTTCAGTTGTGTGAAGTTTTACCATCTGATGTTTAACTGTCTTCACACATCGCAAAGTCTGAAACCCCTGCCAGTTTCTGAGGGGCGGATTAAGACTTATCAGGCCTGTCATGATGTTCAGGTAAAATACAGGAATCTATGTCTGTAGAAACGACGTGGAGAGCCAAAAGCAAAGAGATGTTTAGAAGTGACAGTCGGGCCAGGTACCCGCATTTGCAACAGCCGCGTTTCTATCGTGTTGTCGTTGCTCAACTGTTGACTACAGTATCTCTGACATTGCTTTTGCTGCCGCTGGGTAAGTCTTTCGCTGTATCCGCTCTGTCAGGTGGTTTGGCATGCAGTATCCCCAATGCTTATCTGGTCTGGAGAGCATTTCGATATCGGGGAGCCAGTGCGGCGCAGGAAATAGTCAGGTCATTTTACCAGGGTGAAGCCGGAAAGTTTGCTTTAACGATCCTTGCGTTCATTCTGATTTTTACACTGATACCGTCAATCGAACCCTTGGCGATGTTCGGTGCATTTGCTTTGATTCAGGCAGTAAGCTGGCTGACCCCTCTACTAATAAAGAGTTGACGCGGGTTTACTGACGACAGATTTATACAATGATGGTGTACGGGAAAATTCATGGCGACGACTGCATCTGAGTACATAGCCCACCACCTGCAGAATCTTACATTCGGTAAGCTGCCTGCAGGTTTTGAACGTGTTGATAATTATGGCAATGAGCTGGGTGTTCTGTCGGAAGACACCTGGACTTTTGCCCAAACTGCTGCTGAAGCAAAAGAAATGGGCTTTTGGGCGTTTCACGTAGACAGCTTGTTCTGGTCAGTTCTGCTGGGTGTGGTCTTTATCACGATCTTTCGTATGGTAGCCAAGCGTGCTTCTGCCGGGGTTCCCACCGGTATGCAGAATCTTGTCGAAATGGTCGTTGAATTTGTTGATGGCAGTGTCAAAGACTCCTTTCATGGTAGAAATAACCTGATCGCACCGCTTGCATTGACTATATTCTGCTGGGTTTTCTTCATGAACCTGATGGACTTGATCCCTGTCGACTGGATTCCTGGTCTGGCCACTGTGTTGGGCATTCCTTATATGAAAATCGTACCGAGTACAGATCCGAATATTACATTGGGTATGTCCTTGTCCGTCTTTATGTTAATTATCTTTTACTCGATCAAAGTGAAAGGTATTGGTGGGTTTATTGGTGAGCTGACTCTGCATCCGTTCAGCAGCCCGAATAAAGCTGTGCAGGCCCTTTTGATTCCAATCAACTTTCTGCTGGAATCCGTTACCATGATTGCCAAACCGATTTCTTTGGCTCTGCGTCTTTTTGGTAACATGTATGCAGGTGAGCTGATCTTCATTCTGATTGCTCTGGTCGGCTACATGCAGCTACCTCTGCACTTTGGATGGGCTGTTTTCCATATTCTCGTGGTCACTCTGCAAGCATTCATTTTTATGATTTTGACCATCGTTTATCTCAGCATGGCAAGCGAAGACCATTAATAATAGATATTGCACGTCAGGTGACTGACGTGGTGTGTTAACTAACCTAAAACTTCAACTTAACAAAGACCACAATAGGTCGGGAGGAAATATGGAACTGGTAGTAGGTCTGACTGCAATCGGTGTTGCTTTCATGCTGGGTCTTGCGGCTCTGGCTACAGCTATCGGCTTTGGTTTGTTGGGCGGCAAATTCCTTGAAGGTGTTGCCAGACAGCCTGAAACGGCTCCTATGTTGCAAACCAAAATGTTTATCGTAGCGGGTCTTCTTGACGCTGTGCCTATGATTGCAGTAGGTATAGCCCTGTTCTTCACCTTTGCTAACCCGTTTGTAGCTCTGGTTCAGTAATAGCTGTAGTGAAGATCCGGCTTGGCGTTGATGTACGGCCGGTCTGATAAAACCGTATCGAAACGATAAGCCGAACAAAGATCCTGGTTAGTACTCAATGGCTGATACGCTGACCCAAGCAACTTTGTTGGAAGCGTCTTATTTTGCTAAATAAAATAGTACGCTCATCTGAGGCAGGATTTTAAGATTTTACTGGAGCATTTGGAGTTCGCATGAATATCAATGCAACTATCATCGGTCAGACGATCGCTTTCGCGGTGTTTGTATGGTTCTGCATGAAGTATGTATGGCCACCCATCATGCAGGCCCTTAACGACCGCAAGAAACAAATTGCTGACGGACTGGACGCTGCAGCTCGTGGTCAAAAAGAGCTGGAACTGGCTCAGAAAAAAGTTCTCGAAGAACTGCGTGAAGCTCGTGAAAAGGCTCAGGAAATCATCGAACTGGCAAACAAACGCTCTGCCCAGATCGTTGACGAAGCTAAAGAGCAGGCCCGTGAAGAAGCTGACCGCATCAAGGTGGCTGCACAGGCTGACATCGAGCAGGAAGCCAACAGGGCTCGCGAAGCGTTGCGTGCCCAAGTGGCCACGCTGGCTGTCGTTGGTGCTGAGCGTATTCTAGGTGAGAACCTGGACGAGTCTGCTAACAGCCGTCTGGTTGATGACCTGGTTGCTGAACTCTAAAGGGGATAGACCATGGAATTGACCACATGCGCCCGTCCCTATGCCAAGGCCGCATTCAAGATAGCAAAAGAGCATGATCAACTGTGTGAATGGTCTCAGATGCTAACTTTATGTGCGAGCGTATCCAGGCGTCAGGCTGTGGGCAGGATGCTGAAAGACCCGTCCACTACCGGAGACATGAAGGCAGACGCCTTTATCAAATTGTGCGAAGGCAGCCTTTCGGTTGAAGTCGAGAACTATATTCGGATCCTTACGAATAAAAAACGGATTTTCCTGCTTCCCCAGATCGACGCGATCTTTGAGCAGATGAAAGCACAGGATCAGAGTTATCAGGATATTGTCGTCACTTCGGCTTTCCCGCTGTCCGATGAACAGCAGGACAAGATCGCAAAGAAAGTTGAAAAACGTCTTGGTCGATCAGTACGAATGCATACACAGGTAGATAACTACCTGATCGGCGGCGTCATCGTGAAAGCTGGAGACCTCGTTATCGACGGCAGTGTCCGCTCACGGTTGACCAAGCTTGCCGATGCGATGATTTCATAGTTACTTTTTTTTAAGTAAAGAGTTTGGCAGGTAAGCTATGCAACTGAATCCTTCCGAGGTCAGTGACATCATCAAGAGCCGCATAGAGCAGCTAGATGTGTCCAGTGAAGCCCGCAATGAGGGCACCATCGTCAGTGTCACTGACGGTATTGTTCGTATACACGGTCTGCAAGAGGTCATGTACGGGGAAATGATCAAGTTCCCCGGCGGTGTGTACGGTATGGCGTTGAACCTGGAGCAGGACTCCGTCGGCGCCGTTGTATTAGGTGACTATGGTCAGTTGGCTGAAGGCCAGACTGTTCAGTGCACCGGACGAATTCTTGAAGTTCCTGTTGGCAGGCAGTTACTGGGACGTGTTGTTGATGCGCTGGGTAACCCCATCGACGGCAAAGGTGCTGTTGACGCTACCGAAACGTCTCCTATCGAAAAAGTAGCGCCAGGCGTTATCGCTCGTCAGTCTGTGGACGAGCCGATTCAGACAGGTTACAAGTCCGTTGACGCCATGGTT